>DATBCN010000178.1:0-9088 GCA_036270475.1 Candidatus Angelobacter sp.
GTGGAATTTGAGCTCTTAAAAGGTCCCAAGGGCTTTCTTGCAGCGAACGTGCTGCGCGGCAGCGCAAACTGAGACAAGGCGTTCGCAAAAAGTCCCATCCCCTTGCCGCGGCAAGGGGATTCTTATTGGGTCGCCCTTGGCGGGAATCTTAAATCCGCGGAGGGTTGTCCGCGCCTTGCGGTTCCGGTTGAGGCGTAGGTTCAATTTGTGTTTTTTCGTTTTCACGATCTAGCTGTTGCTGCTGGATTTCAGCCAGCCGTTTTTCCTCACGGACTTTCTTCCAGTTTTCCATGAGTTGCTCCTGGGTCAGCCTGGATTCCGGAGGCGCGGGCCGGCTAACCAGATGGCCGTTTTCGTCGAGCTTTGTTTCTTCTTCCGGATCTTCCTGTTTCGGCTGGGGCTGACGTATCGCCGCCATAGCCACGCGCGCAAAAGCCTGACGAGTCCTGACCACGATGCGTTGCAGATTGCCGGCGCCATCTCCCTTTTCCATGATGATGTAGTCGATTCGCGGGCTGTCAAGCAATCCAGTCAGCACTTCGCGTCCGGGGCCGGGGCCAAGCTGCGCGACGACTGGCTCATTTTGCAGTTCAGGGGCTAAATCTATGACTGCGCCGGTCCTGGCGGCTATAAGTTTGAGCACCTGTCCAAGCGGAGCATTTTCGGAGACCACGGTCAGTTGCCCATGGGAGAAGTCAACCGCTGCCACGCCTTCATGTCCTGATCCAGTTGAAGAAGGCGTGATGAGCACAGGCAATGCGGCGGACGTTTGCGGAACTGAAAGCGATGGAGCCGCCCCGGCATCCGTGGGACGGGCTGTAGGCGGCATCACCGGCCTGGGCTGCGGTACTGGCGTGTTGCGCGGTGCAGGATTCGGCGAGGCAGCGGGCGATGAATCATTTGTGGGTTGTGGTTTTGGACGTGCGTGGAAAAAATTCTCGGATGTCACAAATCGTTGCGAACTCGGGGCAGCAGGCGGCTTGGCGGCCGGAGCCGGATTGCTTGTGACAGTTGCCGCCGGCGTGGTTGCTGGATGCTGTTGTGGCGCTGGCGGACGAACTTGCGACGTCTGGGCCATGGCCAGGGCAGATACCGCGGCCACCAGAATTAAGTTTGCTGCTCTACCGAAATTCGACATAACAGACCATCCTTGCGACTTTCGCCGATTGCAGCATTCGCCGAGAGATAGCAGAACCGGTTACATTCCTCACACGGCTATTGCGGCCATGGCCCTATTTTTCAAATTAACCTATTTTCAAATTAAGCCAGGGGCTTCCATATTGAAAATTCATTAAAATTTCTAATCTAGGCTCTGTGCTGTCAATTCCAAAACTGAGCAGACGGCCTCAGTTGATGGCGGCATCACGATGCACCGTGGGTTTTATTGTCTCACTCAATGCGGGGACGGGCAGCAGCGGCAGCGAGACACGAAAGCATGAACCCTCGCCCGGCACGCTGGCCACGTCGATTTTGCCGCCATGCGCCTCGGCTATGGCGCGGGCAAAATGGAGGCCCAAGCCAGTCCCGGGAACGTTGGATTTGTTCAGCTAAGTTGCACATTAAACGTCTTGTTTTCAATATTTTAATCTAGGTTAGGCTTCTGGATCGTTGAAATATGTGGCGGGAGTCCACACACAACATGTGGAAATACTAATCTTTGGGGAGTCCAATCGTTTCCGCACGAATTAATCCAGCAAAACGCCAATAATGATTTAAAACAGGCTTAGTTGCTGAGAGAACGTTCCGGATTTCGGAGTTGTGTTGGATTCTTCATCCCGGGCAACAATGCCGTGAAGACGGCAGAATTTCTTTACCAGAGCTGAGATCCTCCTCTTATATTCAACGGGGAGAAATGCTCGATCGGCATATCTGGCTTTATACAAAGCGACCAGATGGGGAAAATTTTCCTGCAAAAACGGCATAAAGATTTTCTCTGAGCAAGGTTTCAGGAAGAGTGGAATCGCCGTGACGGAGTGTGCTTTTGCGGCGGCGGCCGCGCGGACCACGCGCTCAAGCTCTCCTGGCGCGTCGGTTATTCCGGGCAGCACAGGCGCGCAATTCACGCTGGTTCTGATCCCCGCAGCTACAAGTTTTTTCACGGCCTTGAAGCGCAGATCCGGCCGCGGCGCACGGGGTTCCAGAATGCGCGCCAGCAATGTGTCTGTTGTGGTGATGGTAATGTGAATACCCAGCAGGTTTTTTGCGGCGATTGCCTGCAGCAGATCGAGGTCGCGCACAATAAGATCAGATTTGGTGACCAGTCCCAGCGACAAACCCTGATGCCGTGAAAATTCTTCCAGTATCGCGCGCGTAATCCCAAACTTTCTTTCCGCCGGCTGGTAGGGATCAGTGGCCGTTCCTATCGCGATGCTTTGTCCAGGCCGTACCTGCTTTAGCTCCTGACGCAGCAGCCATGCGTTGTGTTGCTTGACATAAATCTTGCGTTCAAAATCCAGGCCGTCGCGCATCTCCATGAACTCATGCGTGTAGCGCGCGTAGCAATACTTGCAGGCAAACTCACATCCCCGGTAGGGATTGATCTGCCAGGAAAAGGGGACTCGCGGTGAATTGCAGCGAGTGAGCAGGCTGCGATTTTCCAAAGACAGGTAATCCACCTCGTGGCCTTCAGCGATTGCTTTTCCCTGCGCGGCAAGGCGTGCAATGCCCACGATGGATATTTCAGGTTCGGATTGAGAAAAGAGATGCGCCATATTTATTCTCTTTTTATTCGCTATTAATAATACGACGCCGTGAGCGCGAATGCAAGGCGTATACATATTGGGAACTAGGTTTGTGCGGTGGGTGTGACGAATCGAAGCAGCCCGGCTGCATCCTGGTCCGCTAACCAAAGCAAACGGCCATCTTCCGGCTGCACCGACTGGGCGGGATATTTCTTGGGCGCGGGCTTGAGAACATCATTGAGAATCTGTGCCTTGCTGTCTCCCGAGACCAGAAACATGATTTCAGCAGCATGATTGAGCACGGGAAAGGTAAAGGTAAGCCGGAAACTCTTGAATTTTTCCACCCAATTCGCCACCACTTTGCGTGTGTTTTCATTCAGCGCTGCCGAAGCTGGAAAAAGCGATGCGGTATGGCCGTCGTCACCCAGGCCAAGAAAAACCAAATCAAAGCGCGGCCAGTCATTCACGGCCAGATGAAAAAAATCCTGTAATTGTTGCTCGTAGTCCCGAGCGGCGGCTTCCGCCTCCAATTCCGCGCGAATACGGTGGACATTTTGCTGAGGAATGGGGACTTTGGACAGAAGCGACTCACTGGCCATGCGGAAGTTACTGTCAGGATGCGCCGGAGGAACGCAGCGCTCATCGCCGAAGAAAATATGGACCTGCTCCCATGGCAACTCTTTGTGTTCGGCTGCAAGCAGCGCATAAACGCTGCGCGGAGTGTTGCCGCCTGACAATGACACGGCAAACCGGCCACGTTCTTTGACCGCCGCTTGAGCAAGGCGGTGAAATTCACCCGCAGCCGCGCGATTCAGCGCCGTGTTGTCCGGAACGATTTTAACTTCGGCACCCATGTTTTTCCTTGGCTCAAACGGCATCACGCGCGGGAATCATGCTTTAATGTTTCGCCATGAACGTCCATCCCGCGCGATGACCTCAGTCGCTTCTTCCGGGCCCCAGGAGCCAGCTTTGTAGTTCGGGAAATTGCGCGGTGAAAGCGCTTTCCATACGTCCAGGATTGGGTCCACCACGGACCAACCCGCTTCTACCATGTCCGCGCGTTGATAGAGCGTCTGGTCACCCATGATGCCGTCATAAAGGAGCACTTCATATCCAGTATTTGCGGTTGTCCCAAAATAATCTGCGTAGTTGAATGCCATCTCCACGGGGCCTACCTTCATCTGTGCGCCGGGGACCTTGGCGCCAAAGCGCAGCGAGATGCCCTCATCCGGCGAGATGTGAATAATAAGCTGATTGGCATCAAGGCTGTTGACCGGCGTGTCCCGGAAGAGCACGAGCGGCGCACGCTTAAACTGTACGGCAATTTCAGTGCGGCGCGCGGCCAGGCTTTTGCCAGTCCGCAGATAAATTGGCACTCCGGCCCAGCGCCAGTTGTCGATCATCAGCTTCAGCGCGACGAAAGTCTCGGTTTTTGAGTCCGGTGGGACGCCCTCTTCCGCACGATACGCGGGTACGCGCTCACCCTTCACCTGTCCCGCGCCATATTGGCCGCGCACCGCGCAATGCAGCACGTCCTCTTCACGGAACGGCTGGATGGCGTGCAGGATTTTTGATTGCTCATCATGCACCGCTCCCGGACTGAACGAGATGGGCGGCTCCATGGTGGTAAGAGAAACCAGTTGGAAGAGATGATTCGGCACCATGTCCCGCAGCGTGCCGGCCATGTCAAAATAGCCGCCGCGTTTTTCCACGCCCACTGTTTCCGCCACGGTGATCTGAATGTGGTCAATATAGCGCCGGTTCCATATAGGCTCAAAGATGCCGTTGCTGAAGCGGAAGACCAGAATGTTCTGGACCGTTTCTTTACCAAGGTAGTGGTCAATGCGGAAGATCTGGCGCTCGGCAAGCACCTTGCTTACCTGGCAGTTGAGGTCCTTGGCGGATTGAAGATCGTGGCCGAAAGGCTTTTCAAAAACCACCCGCCGCCACTGGCCGTCTGCTTCCTTCGCCAGTCCAGCCGCGCCCAACTGCTCAACGATGGTCCCAAAAAATAACGGGCTGGTGGCCAGATAAAAGAAGCAGTTACCTTCAATGTTATGGTCCTTCTGCGCGACCTCGACCAGTGTCTGCTTCAGCTGCTGGTAGAGCTGCGGATCACTGAAGTCGCCGGAGAGGTAATAAACGCGCTGGATAAGCCAGTCCCGCAATTCCGGATCGACAGTGCTGGTGGCAAAGGACTGGAGTTTTTCCTGCATGACCTGCCGGTACTGTTCATGGGTGTAATCATTGCGTCCCACGCCGACAATGGCAAAATCCTGCGAGAGCATTTTGCTTTTGGCCAGGTTATAAAGGGCAGGGAAGAGTTTGCGTCCCGCCAAATCACCTGTGCCGCCAAAAATAACCATGGCGCAAGGGCCTGCGGGCAGCGGAGAACCCGCGGGCGTCTGGTCCATTGCGGGCATTTCACGTTCAGTCTGCTGCATGGGGAAGCTGATCTCCTGCTCAGGAAGAGCTTTCGTTCTTTTTTGTGAGTTCGATATGGCCGCCAAACTTCTGCCGCATGGCACTCAGCATCTTTTCCGCAAACGTGTGCTCCTGGCGCGAGCGGAAACGCGTATACAGCGCGGCCGTTAACACGTCAGCGGGGACGGCTTCTTCCAGCGCGGCGCTCACGGTCCAGCGGCCTTCACCGGAATCCTGAACAATGCCGGTATATTCAGACAGCGTAGGATTCTCCGCCAGCGCCATCGCCGTGAGATCGAGCAGCCATGAAGAAACAACACTGCCGCGCCGCCAGACTTCGGCAATATCGGGCAGATTCAGGTCATAACGATGTCCGTCTGGCAGTTGGCTTGAATTGGCATTGCGGAAAATATCAAAGCCTTCCGCGTACGCTTGCATCAGTCCGTACTCAATTCCGTTGTGGACCATTTTTACGAAATGACCCGCGCCGGAAGGGCCGCAATAGATGTAGCCTTGTTCGGCGCTGCCGGCGAGTTTCTCACGGCCCGGTGTACGCGGAATGCTGCCGATGCCTGGGGCAAGGGTATTAAAGATTGGATCAAGGCGGTCAAAGGCTTCTTTTGGCCCGCCGATCATCATGCAGTAACCGCGTTCCAGTCCCCAGACGCCGCCGCTGGTGCCCACGTCAATATAGTGAATGCCGCGGTCTTTTAACTTCTGTGATCGACGGACGTCATCTTTATAGTATGAGTTGCCGCCGTCAATAATGGTGTCACCCGCTTCAAAACGCTGGGCCAGCGAGTTGACGGTCTGCTCCGTAGGGTCGCCCGCGGGGACCATGATCCATGCAGCGCGCGGCTTAGACAGCTTCGCCACAAAGTCGTCTAATGACGTTGATCTGGTTGCACCCTCGCCGGCCAGTGCGCTCACATTTTGCTGATTCAGATCAGAGACCACGCATTGATGTCCGCGGCGCATCAAGCGGCGCACCATGTTGGCGCCCATCCGGCCCAGTCCTACCATGCCAAGTTGCATCGTTCTCCTTTTTGATATTTCGAGCGAAGCGAGCGAGGAACCTGTTTGAGTTTCCATAGTTCCGCAATCTGCAAGACTAAATCATCAGAATTAGGAACCGCTCGAACTGAAGTACAATTTGTCAACGATAGAGATCCCTTACCTACGGTTCGGGATTTCAGATAACTACTTCAACGCTTCCATCAGCGCCCGTCGCAGCGTTTCCAGACCCGCATTCACGTCCTTCGGCAGGTGTACTCGCAACGCACGCCGTTTGCGGTCCGCCAGAACCTGGAAGTCGCCGCGCGCCTGCGCTGCTTTGACGATTCCAAAAGTATATTTTTGCCCGGGTACAGGCAGGTCGCTCGCATCATCACAGGTGATCTGCAAAAAGACGCCGGTGTCAGGTCCGCCTTTATAGGCTTGCCCGGTGGAGTGGAGGAAGCGCGGCCCAAAGCCCAGACACGTTGCCACCTTTTTGCGATCTCGGGCCGCATGGCGCATGGCCTGCAACTGTTCTTTATGAGCGCCGTTCATCTCGATGTATGCCAGCAAAGCCAGATAATCGCCCTGGCCCAGTTGATTCAGATTGGCGCGCAAGAACCCTGTGAGTGAGCGGTCGCCAGCCACAAGTCTCGCCAGGTTAGCGGCGTTGGTTTCATCGGCAAATAGCTTGATGCCGCCACCTTCAAAAATAGAGGTCTCCGGCGGAAGCGCGCCGGTTTGCTCATATGCCTCTGTAAGCTGGCGAGTTACGATTTTGCTGGCCTCAACGTCAGGCTGGTTGAAAGGATTGATTTTCAGGATGGAGCCCGCGACCGCAGTGGCAATTTCCCAGCGGAAAAATTCCTGTCCCAGGTCATAGACATCGGCCAGTTCGATTTCAACCACTGGATGACCTGCTTTTCTCAATGCCTCCAGCTTTTGCGCCTGCGCTGTATCAGGTTCCTCGGCAAGCCGCAGATGGACGAACAGCCGGTCACTGCCATACACATCCGGTGCGGCGAGAGCTTCGCGGTCCACCGGAATCAGCCCCTTGCCTTGTTTGCCTGTGCTCTCCGCGATGAGTTGCTCCAGCCATGCGCCAACATCGTGAAGTCCGGGCGAAGTGAGAATAGTGACTTTATCGCGGCCCATGTTTCCCAGCGTCCCCATGATTGCCCCCAGAACAGCGCCGGGATTCTGGTCGGCGGGAACGTCCGGCGCGCAGGCTTTTATCATTTCATTAGTGCGGTCAAGGAACTTGCGGACATCGAGTCCCATGATGGCGGCGGGAACCATGCCGAAGCTGGAAAGAGCGGAGTAGCGGCCACCGATGCTGGGCAGGCCGAAGAAAATCTTGCGGAAGCCGTCGCCTTCCGCGACTTTCTGCATCTTCGATCCCGGATCAGTGATGGCGATGAAGCGCTCGCCTGCTTTGTCTTTGCCAACAGTTTGCTGCACGCGATCATAAAAGTATTGCTTGAAGATATTCGGTTCCAATGTGCTGCCGGACTTGCTGGCAACGATAAACAGCGTCCGCGCCAAATCAACCTGGCTTTCCAGAGACTTCACCTGGGCCGGATCGGTTGAGTCGAGCACATGCAGCTCGGGATGGCCTGCCTGCTTGCCAAAAGTGATCTTCAGCACTTCAGGGCAGAGACTTGATCCGCCCATGCCCAGCAGCAATATATGGGTGAAGCCAGCTTTTGCCGCATCGGCCTGGATATCGGCAAGTTGCCGGACGTGCGCAATCTGGTCTTCCACAACGCGGAGCCAGCCGACCCATTTGTTCTCGTCGTCGCTGGTCCACAGAGAAGCGTCACCCTGCCACAGGCGGGCCATCTTTTTGCCCGCCTGCCAGTCCTTGAGCGCGGCATCGACGGCTTGCGTGAGCGGAGCGGAGAATTTCCACTGCAATGACTCGGGCATTGGTTCTTTAGGTTGAGTGCTCACTGGTTCCTTTTCTTTTGCTCCACCGCTGCGAGCAGCTTTTCAAATGCGTCAGCAAACAGCTTAATGGCTTCTTCCAATAGCTGGTCCGTTGCCTTTTGCATGGAGATTCCAGATTTTTCCAGATCAACCATCGTCTTGTCGGCTGCGGCGAGATCAGCGTCCAAAGTCCGGCGCACAATGCCATGATCGCGGAAGGCATCCATGGTAGCGGGTGGAATGGTGTTGACGGTGTCAGGCCCAATCAACTCTTCAATGTAGAGCACGTCACGGTATTTTGCGTTCTTGGTGCTGGTGCTGGCCCAGAGCAAACGTTGCACCTGGGCTCCGCGCGCTGCCAGCGCCTTCCAGCGTGCACCGGCAATCATTGTCTGGTAGCTGCGGTAGGCCTGCTTGGCATTTGCAATTGCCACTTTGCCCAGCAGTGCGCCCAAGAGTTCTTCTTCCTGCGAATTGGCCGCGGTTTTTAAACGTGCGTCGATCAGCGAATCCACCAGGCTATCAATGCGCGAAACAAAGAAGCTGGCAACGCTGGCAATCCCGCCAAGGTCAGTACCTTTGGGGGCAGCTTCCAGGCCTTCAATGTAAGCCGCCGCGACCTTCGCATACGCTGCCTGGGCAAACAGAAGCGTGATGTTGATATTGATGCCTTCGCTGATGAGCTGGCGCACCGCCGGCGCGCCTTCATCCGTTCCTGGAACTTTGATCATTACGTTGGGACGGCCTACGGCTTTCCACAGCCGCCGCGCCTCTTCAATGGTGCCTTGTGTGTTGCGGGCCAGCGTGGGTGAGACTTCAAGGCTTACATAGCCATCGCGCCGGTTGGTGGATTTGTAAACGGGAAGCAGCAGGTCGGCTGCGTCCTGTATGTCACGGATGGCGATCCGTTCGTAGATATCGCCCGTCTTCAGGCCTTGCGCGTGAAGCTGATCAAGGAAATCAGCATAATCAGTGCTGCCGGCGATGGCTTTTTCAAAAATAGAAGGATTTGAGGTAATGCCGCGAAGGCCGTCATGGTCGATGAGCTTTTTGAGGTC
>DATBCN010000179.1:0-2946 GCA_036270475.1 Candidatus Angelobacter sp.
GGAGGCACGCTCAATAAGGACCCAGGCCGCGTGGGTGACTCTTCTCTCATCGGCTGCGGCTGCTATGCCGACAATCGCAGCGCGGCCAGTTCTTGCACCGGATGGGGCGAACCCATCATGAAGCTGGTCCTGGCCAAATGGGCGGCGGACAAGGTCCGCACCGGCGGCGCGCCGGACGCCGTGGTGCAGGAAGCCATGCAGTATCTGAAAGACCGGCTCAACGGTCACGGCGGCATGATCCTGCTTGATCAGCGCGGGCGCTTCGGCATCGCGCACAATACGCCCCGGATGGCGTGGGCCTATAAGAACACGGAACGGGAAAAGTCAGGCATCAACTGCTGAGCGAGCCTGGCTTCTTAAATCCCGGGCCTTTATCTTCCTCTGCGGGCCCCTTCGCCGTCACCACCGCCAGCGCCCCTGAAGATCAGCACCTGGATTTCCTTTTCGCTGGCAACAGGAGAAGAGCCGCACATGGCCGGCGTATAGCGCCACTTCTTCATTGCTTCCAGAATTGTCTGTTGCACCTCGGTATCGCTGGTCAGGACCTTCACGTTTTCCAGGCTGCCATTCTTGGCGATGATTCCATACACGTTGATGGCCGGAGCGCCGGCGTTTCTCCGCATTGCCGTGGTTGAGAATTCCGGGGTTGGCGTCTCCAGCGGCTTGGCCGCCACAATATTTTCACAGGTATCAAATTCCATGGCGTGTGGCGGAATGGCAAATGCCGTGGCTGCGAACTGCGCTTTCATCACCTGGATGTTCTCCACCACCAGCACCGGCTTCTCTTGTTTCTCCAGCTCCAGCAGCACGGTGATTTTGCCGGGAAAGAAATGCCCATCCACTTCACTGTAGTTGGTGAATTCAACCGCCTGGTGCGCGTCCATCACCTCCAGCAGGAGATTACGTTCCGGACTAAAACACAGCCGGTGGCGCTGCTCGCCTTTCACGTCAAAGCAATATGCCGCCTCGTTCCGGGCCTTCTTTTTGGCGACGTCTCCCAGTTTCGCATCGCCATCCTCGGCCAGCTTGTCCCAGGAATGGTCAGTCTCCGCCAGCTTGCCCAACAGCGGCACCGGCAGCGGCGTGGACCGGTAGATATAAAGCTTGTTGTCCCGCACCAGCTTGACTTCCAGGTAGTCCTCAACACGCAGCTCTGACCGCGATCTTTCATGGTCGCGATAAATAGTGATGCTGCCCTTCTTCTGGTTCTCCGTGCCCGGATTAATCACCACCGTTCCCTGCAATGTATAGGGCAAGACCGGAGACAGATCTGAAACCTGATGGGCCGCAGACAATAGCTGTTTCGCATCGGGACGGGCATCGTCGGCGCGCAGCGAGCTGGCGTTCAGCCCGGCCACACAAAAACACAACAGAGAAACACAATTCCTGATGATCATAAGTGAGAATGAAGAAGATTCGCGGCCTCCACGCGCCCATCTGCCGCAGAAGTCTACATGCAGGGCCAGGACCAATCCAGAGTTATTTTGCGTGGGTGATAATCAAAACGTTGAGGTAACGAACACCAGTATGCCCCGCGCAAACGTATAATGAAGCTCAAGTCCGAATCGGCGAAAAACAAGGGCAAGCCACGGAAATCATTCTTCAAACCAGCATCCAGGCTCCAATGGAACGGTGCTTTGATCTTTCGCGGAGCATTGATCTTCACCAGGATTCCGTCTCTCACACAAAAGAAAGAGCTATCGGCGGGACAATGACCGGGCTTATTGGGCTGGGTGACGAGGTTGAATGGCAGGCGCGCCATTTTGGGTTGTGGCTGCGAATGCGCGTTCGCATCACCGCCTTCAATCCACATACATATTTTCAGGACACAATGGTCAAAGGGCCGTTTCGCCAATTCCAACACAATCACTCGTTTACGGAGAAGAACGGCGGCACCCAGATGGTTGACCGGCTCGCGTTTCAGTCGCCGGTCCCGCCGCTTGGTAAACTAATTGACATACTGCTGCTCCAGAATCATTTGCAGCGTTTTCTCGAAACACGGAATCAAATCATAAAATCAGCGGCTGAATCGGAACTATGGCGCAAATATCTCTCGTCCCCAAAGTCATGACGTCTTCATTCGCAGGTTTCTCCCCGGACGCGCTCGCTTTTCTCCGCGCGCTCAAGCGCAACAATCGCCGTGAGTGGTTCCAGCCGCGCAAGGAAAAATACGAGGCGCTCATCAAGGCCCCCATGCTGGAAATGGTTGCCGCACTCAATCACGAGCTGGCCCGCTTTGCTCCAGACTATGTGACCACGCCGGAGAAGGCCGTGTACCGCATCTATCGCGACACGCGCTTCTCGCCCGACAAAACGCCTTACAAGACGCATATTGCCGCCATCTTTCCCCGCCATAACGCGGTGAAGCGGGAAGGAGCGGTGTTCTATCTGCATTTCACTGAGAAAGAAGTGCTGGCCTTTGCCGGCGTCTATTCACCAGACCGCGATGAACTTCTGGCCTACCGCACCCTGCTGCAGGAACATCACCGTGAGTTCCAGGAAATCCTTGGCGGCAAGACGTTGCGCAAAACTATTGGCACGTTACAAGGCGAGCAGTTGAGCCGCATGCCCAAAGGGTTTCCCGTGGACCATCCCGCGGAAGGTCTGTTGCGGCAGAAACAGTGGTATCTGGAATCCACGCTCGACGTCAAGCTGCTGACTTCGCCGCGCCTGGTGCCGGAGTTGGCCAGGCGATTTGCTCTCATGTCGCCGATGGTAGAGTTCCTCAACCGGGCCTTCGCACAAAAGCAAAAGCCCAAGAAAATGCTGTTCATGGGCTTTTGAGAAGAGATTCAGCTAAAGCGGACGCTTGGGACGCGGATTTGTTCTCCGCTACTCCGCTACTGGAAAAACTCCCCAATGGAATTTGCAATCGCTGAAGCTCCCGGCATATCGCTTACCCGCAGCAGTTGCAGGACCGTACGCAATGTTGACTGGTGCTGATAC
>DATBCN010000180.1:0-2209 GCA_036270475.1 Candidatus Angelobacter sp.
GAGAGGGATCGCTTATCGACATCAAGCAGTTTCAGGCATGACCTTAAAACTGAATCGTGTTGATAGGGTTCCCTCACCCGCGCATCGCGTAACGGAAAACACAACTCGCGGCTTAGCTGCGGGGTTCGGGATTCCAGAAAAGCCAATGGCTACTTCGCCAGCGGCTTAATAATCTCGCTCAAAATGTCCGGCATGGATTCATCGCGAACCAGGTGCGCGTACTTTTCGCTATCGTGATAGTTCAGCGTAAAAGTCATCAGTCGGATGGGCTGCGCTGGGGCTGTGTTGGCGGCTGGTTGAGGTTGGCGCTTCTGCGCAAAGGCAGCTGTCGCCACGAGCAGGGCAACCACGCTTATCCGGCTGTAAGTGGTCATTGGGAGATGTCTTCTCCCTTGGGGCGCACCCAAAATTCGCAACCAACAATTCGCAACCCAAGATTTTCGCACCCAAGATTAAAGAAGCCGTGGATGGAAGGCAAGCGCTGTGCGCCACGGCGGAAAAAAGAGCAGTATTTGATCAGCCGGCCGATCTCTACAGCGATCTCGCCGCTACTCCTTTTTCTTTTTCGCCGATGCCTTATCTTCCGGTTGCGCGCCAGTAACACTGGCCAGAACATGGTCGAACGCTTCCTTGGCCGTCATCTCTTTGCTGCGGCTCTTGTTCCCACGGTATTTGTGTTCGCTGTTGCAGGTGCGGCAGCGCGTTTTGAGCACCTCTTCGCCCATCATCGAGACAACAGAGTGGTCGGTTGAGCGTTTGCAGCGTGAACAATGATCGTCAATGTCGTCACCCAGCCGCATACATGCGCCTCCATGGCAAAAAACTTGTGATCTCTATTTTGCCGTGAAAGCTGCCTTTTTGTCTTCCGGTTTGTGTTTAAATCTCTATCGTGCCTCTTCGACAACGCGGCAAGTTCATAACCTTTGAAGGACTCGACGGCGTGGGCAAGTCCACGCAGATGGAAAAGCTGGCCATGCATCTGCGTGAGCAGGGTATGGATGTAATCACCACGCGGGAACCGGGAGGGACCGCGTTGGGAGAGAAACTGCGCACCGTATTGCTCAGCTCACGGACGGAGGGTCTTTCCGCCCTCGCCGAACTGGGGCTCATGTTTGCCGACCGCGCCCAGCACATTGATGAACAAATCCTGCCCGCGCTGCACCGCGGACAGTGGGTCCTGTGCGACCGGTTTACTGACTCCAGTGAAGCCTACCAGGGCGGAGGGCGCGAACTGGGCAGTGAAGCCGTGCTGCAACTGCACAAAACTTTATGCCATGATCTGCAGCCTGATCTGACCATCCTAATGGTCTCTGACGTGGCCCGCGTGGTGGCCCGCGCCCGCCGCAGAAATGTGGAGCAGTCCAGGAGCATGGCGGACGACGAAAACCGCTTTGAAAAGGAAAATCGCCTCTTCTATGGCCGCGTACACGCGGCCTACATGGCAATCGCCAAACGCGCTCCGCAGCGCGTCGCCCAGGTGGACGCGGCCGATCCAATCGCCAAAGTGCATAAAAAAATTGTTGGCATCGTGAATGAACGCCTGTTCTCAGAGAAGTCTCTCTCAAAGCAGAAGACGCTCTGAGAGAGAGTACATTTCATCCCACGATAGTTTTTAGTATTAAGTAAAAAAACAGAGCACCTCCTCAATATCCCGCGACAACTCAGAGCTGCTGCCGCTCATCTTTCCAACCAACAAGCCTGTTCCCCACAAATCATTGAGGTATTAAATGAAATCGTACAGGCTGCTTTCTTGCTGTTACGTTTTGTTATTAGCTTCCATCTTTGCCCTCGCCACCGGATGTGGCTCGGTCAGTTCTAATTCCAACCCAACTCCAACGCCGACTCCGGGAACTACACCGTCGCCCACTCCAGTTGCAACTCCCAGCCCGTCACCAACTCCTACTGCTACGCCAGCTCCATCGAATGCCGCCATCATGGGCCGGGTGGTTGATCCAAGCGGCGTGCCGGTTGTGGGGACTGTGATAGTTTCGCTTGAGCATGGTCCAGGGGACTTCGGGGTTATTAAACAGACCAATGCCGACGCTCAGGGAAACTTCCGCTTTAACAACGTTCCAGCAGTGCCTTCAGGACAGGAGGGCTATGCGATTGTGGTGGCCGCACGCGCAGCACATGATCCGGGTACGGCTCCCGGCTCACCCGGCAGCTACTATGCTCCCGCTATCCTTCTCCCGGGCGGCGGCAACTTTGG
>DATBCN010000181.1:0-6300 GCA_036270475.1 Candidatus Angelobacter sp.
ATGCCATTCGAGGAGCGGCGCCAGCTTTCCGGAATGATATAGGTTGCGGCATGCATAACGCTGGATTTTCCCGCTCGAAGTTTTGGGAATGCTCCCGGCCCGCGTCAGAAAAATAGCGAAGAGCTGAATTTCATGCTGCTCCGCCACGGCATTGCGGATTGAATCCACCATCGTGGCTGTGTTGTTTTCCTGGCCGCGTTCCACTTCCTGGACGATTACGACCTTTTCTTCACCTTCAGCCTCAACGGAAAATGCGGCGCCGCACCCGGCGCGCAGGCCAGGATGCGCACGCTCTACCGATGCTTCGATATCCTGCGGATAAAGATTGCGTCCGCGAATAATGATCATATCTTTGAGACGGCCGGTGACGAATAATTCTCCGTCCTGGAGGAAGCCCAGGTCTCCGGTCCGCAGAAAAGGCCCTTGGCTGCTTCTGATGATTCGCGCGCCAAAAACCAGTTCAGATTCTTCCGGCCTGCCCCAATATCCCTGGGCCACGCTGGGTCCCTCTAACCACACCTCACCAACCTGGCGCTCGGAACAGCCAATGCCTGATTCAGGATTGACGATGCGCACCTTGACTCCAGGAGCGACCCTCCCGCTGCTGGTCAAAACATGCGCGGCCTTGCTCTTCTTCAATCGCCGGCGAACGTCGTGTGCAGCCAGAGCTTTGCTGTCCACCTTCAAAGTCCGGACAGGCTCTCCGACATGACCGGACACCAACAAGGTCGCCTCAGCCAGGCCATAACAGGGGGCGAAGGCTTCCGGTCTGAATCCGGCATTTGCAAAGCGGCGGGCAAACCTCCGCATGGTTTCCGACCGCACCGGCTCCGCGCCATTGAATGCAACCGTCCAACTGCTCAGATCCAGCTTCTCTTCTTCGGACAGGTGCACCTTGCGAGTGCAAAGATCGTAAGCGAAGTTGGGACCCCCGCTGGTGGTCGCGCGATACCTGGAGATGGCATTCAGCCATCGTACGGGAGACTGCAGGAAGGAAACAGGGGACATCATGATGCAGCGTGCGCCGCAATAGATGGGCTGCAGCACGTTCCCGATCAGCCCCATATCGTGATAGAGAGGCAGCCACCCAACAATGACCGATTCACTGGATTGCCGGAAAGCTCCCTGAATCAGCGCTTCGTTATGGAGAAGGTTGGCATGGCTCACGATCACGCCTTTCGGCACGTCTGTAGAGCCTGATGTGTATTGCAAGAGAGCAATCGAGTTGCCGCTGAGATTCGGCCGTTTCCATGCTTCCGCCGCGTGCAGCGGCAGACCGTCTGTAGGAATGAGGCGGATGGCTTTGAATAAACTGGCGTCCGCGGAATACGCGCCCATTCTTTCCAGGATTTGCCGGGTAGTGAGCGCCGCCAGTGCCTGGCAGTCCCTGGCGATGGCAGCGAGACGAAACAGATTGCGGTTCGATCTTGGGGGATAGGCCGGGACCGCAATGGCTCCTGCCAACAGACATCCCCAGAACGCGGCGATAAACTCCAGGCCGGAGGGATAAAGCAGGATCACTCGCTGGCCAAAGCAATCCTGCGCCTGCAATTCAGCAGCGATCACGCGCGCCCGCTGCTCCAGTTCCGCATAGGTCCAGTTCACCTCACCCTTTTCTTCATCCCCCAAAAAGGTGAAAACGGTCTGCGCAGAAGAGCTTGCCGCTCGGGCCAGGAGCAGGTCAGCCAAATCAGAATACTCAGATCTCATAGCAGTCTCGATCATTTGAACTTTTAAATGCTGGGACTATCGTTGGTGGAAATCATGCAGGGGCGGAAGACAGTGGTCTCCTCGATTCTGGAGAGACGTCCTGATTCCAGAGTGACGATCCGGTCCGCCACTTCGTAATAACGGTCATCGTGGCTGACGACGATCACAGTCTTCCCTTGGCTCTTCAGGCCCGGAAGGATTTGGCGGTAAAACACTTCCTTGAACTTGGGGTCTTGGTCCGCGGCCCATTCGTCAAAGAAATAAATGGGGCGGTCTTCCAGATAGCACGTGAGGAGCGCGAGACGTTTGCGCTGGCCCTGGGAGAGATCAGTGGTGGAAAAAACTCCGTCCTTCACGGAGACCTTGTGGTCCAGATGCAGGCAGGCTAGATATTCGCGGGCGCGTTTATCGATTTGCGATTTTTCGAGGCCCAGCAATGATTCAAACAGAAAAGGATCGTTAAAGACCGCCGCAAAGAGCTGGCGATAACCATCGCGGTGGGAATCGTCGATGAGTTTGTGGTTGTAATGAATTTCACCGGATTCCGGCGCGTACAGACCGACCAAAAGCTTGCCCAGGGTGGTTTTGCCGCTCCCGTTTCCGCCCGTGATGAATAACAGCTCACCTGCTTCGATCCGCAAGTTGACCGGGCCCAGCAAAAACTGGTCGGCGGCATCATCGCTGCTATAAGAATAGGTGACTTCGGAAAGCTCCAGTTGCTCGGGCACCGGGCGTATGTCGCCCAGGGGCGTGTTTTCCGACGGGCGTGCCGAGAGCGTCAGCATAAGGCCGAGGCTTTGGGCGTTCATCACCGCCACGTTGGCCCGGGCCAGCGTGGGAACTGAATTCATGATCACCTGGAGCGGGGTCGTCATGTAAAGCAGGGCCAGGCCAAATCCGGTCAAAACGCCCACCGCAACCCCCAGGACAGGCGCCAGAGCAAAAACCAACAATCCAAGCGTGGCAAAAACCAGCAATTGCCCCCAACTGGATGCAGCACTGTAGATGGACAAACCTGAAACGTTGGCAGAACGGCATTCATCAGCCGTTTCCTCAAGCGCGGTGGTGAGAAAAGCGTTGCGCCGACGGCGATGCATCTTTAATTCCTTGATTCCATGGATCAGGCCGCGAAAACGCTTCTGTAGGGTATTTTCGTGCTCGCGCGCATGCTTCAGATGAGACATGGCATGCGACACACCCGCCTGATACGTGACGATCCCCAACGCCATGAAGGCGAGAACAGCCGCCAGCAATCGCCATTCCAGCCAGCCCATGTAGCAGAGGCTTCCCACGATGACTCCAGCATTGATGCTGAGCACCGGAATATAAGCGACCGCGTTGGCTATATTCGGAATGTCATCGGTAAGGACCGAAAGCACGCGATGCGATCCCACTTGCTCCAGCCGGTCCAGGGGCACTTCAATCATCTGCCGCGACAATTCCTTCCGTAGCCTGAAAACCGCGTCCTGCCCCAGTGAGACGAGCAGAATTTCAGAAAACATGCGCGCCAGCGGAGCCAGCACACACAATCCAATGAAGGCAGCGAGGTAAATGCCCGACCGCCGGCTGGGAATTGCGATCGCCGCGTTCGTAAGTGCGAGCATGCCTGCGTTGAATCCTCCGCTCAGGAACCCAAACGCGATCGCCAGGGAGAGCGTTTGACGTGAGCGTGCGAGAAGAAAGAGAATAAGCTGCATCAAATTGTCCAGGATCGTGGGTTAACCATCAGTCAAGCATGTCAAACCACGTCAGCCCGCGCGGCGGCGGCGCTCACATTTCCGCGCATCATGGGAATGATTTCAGCGAGAGGATCGATGCAGAATTCGCGTCTGTCGCGCCCGCCAAACTGCTCGTGCGCCTTGGCCACAAGATGCATTTCCGTGCAGCCGGCAATGTAGGCGCGCGCTCCGTATTTGTTCATCAGATCCTCAAGAAAAGGTACGTAGCGCATTATTTCCTGCCGGCTCTTGATCTCATAGAGCATCTGGTGGATTGATTTCTGGTCGTCGTCGCCAGGCATAACCACCAAGGGCCGTGCGCGCGTCCACAAAGGATGCTGCTCGAACAATTCTAGTTTTCTTGTTCCCGTGGTGCAGAGCAGGAGGTGCCGCGACCGGCGCCGCAGCACGGCTTCCAGCGTCACATCCACCAAGGAAATGATTTTCTTTCGTAGTTCCGGGCGCAGCCGTGGAATAAGCGGATGGATCGTCATGCAGCAGATGACAATCCTGGTAGCTCCCATCGCCACCAGGGATTCCAGCCCGGAGGAAAGTCTTTCCAGCAGAATGTCACCGTGGCCCTTCAGCAGGTACTCGGTCCTGTCCGGCATGGTCGGGTCGGAAAGAAGAATGACGCAAGGCGATTCCTGCTCCCTGCCGCCAATTGTTTCCTGATAGATGGTGTTCACGAATTCGGCGGAAGCAAGCGGCCCCATGCCTCCAAGGATTCCCCATACTTCTTCTCCTACGCCCTTAGGCTGATCTTGATCGATCATGGGATGCCGGATCATCCATTCACCGTAGCCAAGGCCGCCTGGCTCCGGTCAATAGCCTCGATGAGAATTTCCTTTTCGCCAAAGAGCCGCTCAGCCACCATCCCTCGTTCCCGGCACTGTTTCACCAGGCGGTCGGACTCAACAATAGGACGGGACTCCGGCGTGTATTTGATGCTGCTGATGTAACTCAACCATGGTTCCTGGCCCATGGCGTACACGTACACCTCCCGGCAGTGCATAAGGTCGATAATGCTCATTCCCTGAGCGCAGTTCGATCCCGAGAGCCGGCGGGACTCGTCCATGGAGCGCTCAATGCGTTGTGTCAGCAGCGGACCATAAAGCCAGGTTAGGGGAGCGCCATCGCATTCCATGCCCAGAAAAAGCGCGTCAATGTCCCCAACTTCCCGGTGCAGGTGTTCATAGATGCGCGGCTCGATATTGCATGAGTCGGCGACGAACAGCAGTTTGCGCGCGTCCACGCGCACAAGCCACGCCATTTTGCTCTGAATATCCAGGTCCGCATGCTCTCCGAAAAAAGGCAGACCCTTGACATGCACGTTCCGGTCGCAAATCTCATCCATCTCCGCGAGTTCGATGACGTTCTTGAACCCCGTATTTTCGAGCAGAAGCTTCAGCGAGGGGTCCTGCAGCCGTCCGCCGCTGTTGCGGGGCACCACAAAAGTCTTCACTCGGTGCCGGATCTGGAGCAACGTTTCAAAAAGAATATGGTCCTGGTGATTATGCGTGATCAGGACGTAATCGATGGTTTCCGGCAGATCAAGGTAGGTATAGCGCGAGATGTTGTTTTCATAGGTGTAACTCAGCACGGGATCAAAAAGCATGCTGACGCCGTTGGACTCGATCAGAATGCAGGCATGTCCGAAATAGCGCCACCTTACGCCTTCGCCCGCATAGGGAACGTAGCGCGGCGGAGGCTCCGGGGTAAGAAAGGAACGCATCACCTCGTCCTGATCGTCCTGCAGTTGCAAGGTTTCTTTGATTGCACTCCAGGGCTGAGGATCGGTTTTGAGGCGGAACAGCCAATTGATGGCTTCATCGGCAAAAGGCCGGCGCAGATGAACGCTTCCCTCTGACTCCAACCTGGGAGTGCTCAACACGAATGGACGGTCATCCTGCTGGATGGTGGAAAGAAACAGGCTCTGCTGCGACAGGTCGTAGTATCTGCTTCGATACAGCAAGGGCTCGATCAAACGAAACGAAGGATGGTTGTTCAGATCGTAAACCAGCTCAACGTACCCACGCAAAACATCAGGGACCTTTTCATACAACGAGTGCAAGGAATGCCCTTTTGCATGCTCGCGCAGCATGGCATCAAGCTCGCCGATAGCTGCCGACAATTCCAGGAGAGGCGCCCGCTCTTTCTTGATCCGCTCGCGCAGCGCGCGGATCTCATCCACGCGCTTTCCGCCGTAATCGATGAATGGCCCACCCAGCATTTTTGGATTTTTTACCGCATTGGCATGGATTTGCGGGCTGGCAGTATAGGAATCCATGATCTTGAAATGCCGTTCCGTGATGTTCCTGGCGGCGGTGGCGGGTGGGATCAGGTAAGGCCATGCATACCATTGATCAATCAGGGGCTCAACCTGGATGTTTTGTCTTAAGTAGAATTTTGGGAGGCTATCCATGGTTTCCTTCTTTTCAACGCTCAGCATGATCAGCGGCGCTCCGTTGCTTCAACGCCTTTTTGCATTCTGATCTGCGACTAAACCTTCAATGAGCGGGGACGGCGTTGATTTATTTTACAAAATGAACGCGACAAGAAACAGCGCCACGCCGGCAACGGACAATAATACAGGCAACGTTGAGCGCCGCGGCATTGCGCCAGGGCCCAGCGGCACAACACATAACGCCAGCAACAGGGCCAAGAGCACGCTTACCATCGCCGCCGACTGCACGGCAAAAGCAGTGAATATTTTGTGCGCGATGGGGACCACAATCAGCAAAACAGGCAGCGCGGCAGCCAGTAGCAGAGCGGCCTGCCGGACCCTGGGGACATGAACGAGCAGTACCCATGCCAGGGTGCTGAAGAGCACAGGCCATACCCATAAAAACGTCATGCCCGGCACCCAGAC
>DATBCN010000182.1:0-3334 GCA_036270475.1 Candidatus Angelobacter sp.
TGCCAGGGGAATTCACGCAGCAATTCGGGGTCAACCTGGGGGACTTGGCTGTTGTGGTGAATACCGCGAACGGGAAGCGCGCTTACGCAATCTACGCCGATGTGGGGCCGAACGGAAAGATCGGGGAAGGATCCATTGCGCTTGCCAAAGCGCTTGGGATCGATGCAAAGCCGCGGGATGGAGGGGTTTCCGGCAGTATCGTCTATCTCGTCTTCCCGAAATCAGGGCTCGGTCAGGGCAAGCTCAGGACGCTTGGCGAAATCAATGCCTCAGGGTCCAGATTATTCAAGCGATGGGGATCTGACCGGCAACTGCGCGCCTGCGAAAGCGATTTACCGTGAACCGCACGTCTCGTTGTCTGGTCCGTTGAAGCCAGTTACACCGGCGGACGGCGAAACATGGAACGTCCCAACGGTTGAGCCAGCATCGTCAGGTTAAAAAAGCAATCTCACCTGGTTCCACGCGGACTGCGGCAAGATTGCAGCCATGCCACTATTCCACTATTCCATCCACGTATCGCCCCATTCGGCTTTGCGGGCCAGTTTGTAGATGGATTTGCTGGAGCGCGTCACCGTCCGCGTTTCAATTCCACCTTGCGGCGTGCATAGTGAAAGCTGAACGTGGCCGCTATGCTTTCCCGGATGGCGAACGATGCGCGCTGGAATTGGCGCAGCGTCCGCCGAGACTGCATCTGCCTTCGCGGCGATTAGATAAGAAAATTTCTCGTCTTCATGACCCAGTTCTCCACCCTTCAATTGACGGTGCAGGGAGGTGCGTTCCATACGCTGAGAGAAGTGGCACCAGTCGCCGGCGGCAGCCATGGGACACGCTGCATGATGTGGACACGGAGCGATGATGTGGGCCGCACCGGCGATGAGCGAAGACCGTGCTGCATGCATAGCGGCAAAACCCCGGCGCGTGCCAGGTTCAACCAGCACCAGAAATTTGCTAGCGCAGATCCAGGCTTTGCGCAGCACAGCTTCCGCTGCGCCTTGCGGCAGTTCGCCCAGCGTATAAGAAATCACCACAAGGTCGTATGCTTTGCAGGAAAACCCGGAGCGCAAGTCCTGTTTGACCCACTGTGTTTGAATGGCAACCGAAGGGGGGAATTGCGCTGCCAGATGCTTGCCCAGCGCAATCCATCCAACATCCGCTTCAAGCATCGTGGCCTGTTGCACATTGAATTCTTCACTGGCGGCGAACAGCGCTGTCCCGGGACCGGCGCCAAGATCAAGCATGCTACTGACGTCGGCACGTGGCGCTCGCAAGCGCAATTCTGCAAACACCCGCCGGAGCGCGGCATAAGTAGCAGGCATTCGGACGGCCAGGTAAGCGGCGCGATGCGCTTCCGTGTTGACGGCGGGAGTAGAAAAATCCGCGGCCTGGTAATGCTCAGTGAGTTGGCCAGTGGCCCGCAGAAGCTGGCGCCGGTCGAGCTTATCAGTTTCCTGCTGAACGGCATCCAGCAACTCGGCGGGCAGGCGCATAAGCGGCGGTGGACCTCAGTCCTTGTACTTGACTGAGCAGCCGTAAGGGCGCGTTGCCGCTTCCGTTACCGGCTTGCCACTGGTTGCTTCCTGCAGGGCAGTGGAAACATAGTTTTTGGAATTCTTGATGTCACTCTGGTCAGAGGTGGAGTGGTCGTCAATCGCGCCGTTGTATATGAGCGTTCCGCTGGGGTCGATAATGAACATATGAGGCGTAGTCTTGGCGGCATAGAGATGGCCCAGTGATCCGCCGGGATCAATGATGGCCGCTGTCGGTGCGGCGTTCATAGTCTTTAAATATTCATTCTCCTGTGACGGGGTAACAAAGCCCTGCATTCCTGGCGCGGACGAAATTACCGTGAGCCAGGCCACGCCTTTGGCCGTCCACTCTTTTTGCAGCCGTTGCATGTTGCCGCTCTCATAATGTTTTTTGGTATATGGGCAGCCCTGATTGTGCCACTCCAGCACCACGTACTTGCCTTTGTAGTCGGAAAGGCGCTGTTGCCTGCCGTTGCTGTCCACGGCGGTAAAGCCGGGTGCCGGATCGCCGATCTTGACTGCAAATGCTGACGCGATCAGCGCCACCACAAGACCAGCGCGCAGTAGGGATTGACGTAGTTTTTTCATCGCGGCTCCTTTGAATGCATACTCACTATTCTATAGCTTTTACGGCGGCTATTATTCTATCGACTCCTGCACTGGGGCATCAATCCTGTAGGCCGGGCCGGCGGGGATGACCAGCACGCCGCGCAGGACGGTAATCGGTTTCAAGAGCAAGTCAGATTTTTTTAGGATGATGTGCAGCCCCGTTGCCGAAGGTTGAACCTTTTGTGGCGCTGGATTATCAATCTGGCCGGGATCAAGTGGAAAGAATTCTGCTTTGCTCATCGGCTTGCCAGTCACTAGGGCCAGGACGAAGCCGTCTTTGGTGGACTTGGCTGTCGCCTTCCAGACCCGCGGCATGGGCTTGGGCAGCAGTTTTTCCGTCTTAGCAAAGAGCGGCACGGATTGTAGGTTTTCTTTTGCGGTCGCCGCAACTGGCAGGGAAAGCTCAAGCTGCGCATGCTCAGCGATGCATACTTCGCGGCAGATGAGCCATTTGGCGTCGACGCGAACTTCGGCAAGTGTGCGATTGTTGAATCCCGGCAGAACATGGAGCGTGACCGGCAGCAGAACCTCGTCATGATAACCGTAGTCTGCCAGTTGCTTGTTGGGCTGCATTCGCTCCGGACGCGGCCACTGGATTTCACCGACGGTAAAGCCCGGCGGCAATTGCCATTTGAAAGTTGGCGGCTGCCCTGAGTCGCCGGGATTGATCCAGTAGATGTGCCAACCCGGTTCCAAAATGAAATGGACACCCAACAGCAGGTCCGCTCCCGGCTTCGCCGCATCTTGACGCGCCAGTAGTTCCACACGGGCGTGCGGTGAACCCTGTACGGCGCCGCGGGAGATAGAAGTTGCAGCCAGAAAGAAGAGTGCAAGTTTTACTACACGATTCACGCCGTCTGTATTTTACGATGTGGCAAACGGGAGCTGCGTTTTTTTTGAGCGACCGCGGAATCCGCGGTAAAAAGGCCGCCCGGGGGCGGCCTTACACAAAATCCAGGTTCGTCAGCTATGGACAACTCTGATTAGTTGTGGGCTGTTGGAAGACGAAGGTGTGAAACACTGTGTCTTCGAAAATGGGGATGTTCTGGTTGCATCCAACAGTCGATGAGGAAAAAGTGACCGACATGCTGTTGGAGCTTCCGTTGATTGAGCCGATGCTCTCGCTGGTAGACCAGGTAAAGGTATTGGCGTTGCTAAAGCCAAAATGAGGGCCGAACCCGAGGCCGATGGTCGTGTTG
>DATBCN010000183.1:0-10759 GCA_036270475.1 Candidatus Angelobacter sp.
CCGTCCTATGTTATTGAGATTGCCGGGTTCAAACCTCTATACTGAATATTGGAGAACCGGTACCGTGGCGCTTTCCGTGGTAATTGTCGATGATGAACAGCTCGCACGCGACGAGTTAAGCTACCTGCTCAAATCAGTGGACGACGTGAACGTGGTTGCTCAGGGTCACAACGGCATTGAGGCCGTGAACCTGATCAAGGAATTTTCTCCGGATTTATTGTTCCTGGATGTGCAGATGCCCGGCCTGGATGGTTTTGGTGTCCTCAAAAAATTGCTGGACAAAAAACATCCCATCCCTCAGATTATCTTTGCCACGGCGTATGACCAGTATGCGGTCAAGGCCTTTGAAGTCAATGCAATAGATTATCTTCTTAAACCTTTTGATAAGAAACGCGTGGGCCAGGCCGTGGAAAAGGCGCGCAAGCGCATTCAGGGTGTTACCGCCGGAACTGACCGGCTCGATACTCTGGTAAAGCTGCTCGAATCCCAGCGTCCGCAAAACTCCAAGGTCCTTCTCCGCAGTGCCGGACGCCTTTTGCTGGTTGACCAGAAAGATGTATGTTTCGCTTCGATTGAAGATGGCATTATCAGCGTGGCCGCCACCAATCTTGACGGACAATCCAATTGCCGCACCCTTGAAGAGCTGCTGGAAGGGCTTGATCCTGAGACTTTCTGGCGCGCGCACCGCTCTTTTGTCGTCAACATCAACCGGATCAAGGAAGTTGTGCCCTGGTTCAAAAGCTCCTACCAACTGCGCATGGACGATCGCAAGCAAACAGAGATCCCCGTGAGCCGCGCCCAGACCAAAAGACTCCGGGAGCTTTTTGGCCTGTAATACAGAGGTCACATTCCCGGGATTCTTTGCCTTGCGTTCAGGATGAAGCAGGACACATTCAGGCAAACGGAGGTACTACTGGCTGCTTGTGCCCGTCGCCACTTTCAATAACTCTGCCGCCAGTTCGTATACATCCACCTCTTCCAGATTGCACAATACCACCGCTCCGGCTTTGCTGTCCGGTTGCATGATAATCGCGGTGCTCACGCGCTGCTGTGCGCCGGCGTGTCCAATCGTCGCCAGCCCGGACCATGTGCTGTGGCCCCATCCCAGGGCATAGCCGCGTTGCGGGTCTTTTTTCGTCGGCTGATTGGTCTGCGTGGTCCACATGCGGTTGCGTGTTTCCGGCCGCAGCAGCATGTTGTTCAGCAGGGCTGCTTCAAATCGCGCCATCTCTTCCGCGTTGGAGATCAGCCCGCCGCCCGGGATTTTATAGCTGGTGTCCGCCAGATCGGAGTTGGCAATCTCGCCGCTCTTTCTCTTCTGATAACCCTGCGCCCGATGCCGGATGAGTCTGTGGACATCGTCATCCTGCGTAAGTTCCATGCCCGAGGGAACAAAGATTGTCTGCCGCATGAACTCCATGTATTTCTGCCCTGATGCGCCTTCCATGACGCACCCCAGCAGAGTGTATCCAAAGGTCGAGTAGTGGAATTTCTTTCCTGGTTCGGAAAGCAGATCTTCATTCGCAAACAGCTTAAGCGCCTCTTCCATTGACTTGAATTGCCGGGTGCTGCTCACGTCCGCGTCGTCTGGTGAATTGCTCTTGTAATGGCGGATGCCGGCGGTGTGCGCCAGCACTTCTCGCGTCGTAATCGGCCACGGCTTTTTAGGGAACGCCGGACAGTATTTTTGTACCGGCGCATCAAGATCGAGCTTGCCGTGTTCCGCCAGCCACATGGCGCCCGTGGCTGAAATGGCTTTTGATACCGACGCTAACCTGTACATGGTTTCCGCCGTGGCTGGGACGCCGTTCTCTACATCGGCCACGCCATAGCCGTTGCTCCAAACCAGCGCTCCATCCTTCACCACGGCGATTGAGATCCCGGGTGCCCCGGTCTTCGCCATAAAGTCAGCGACCTTAGTGTTGACCTGGCTGATGGACTCAGCATCCAGCTTGGCTTGGCCATGCGCCGCGCCTGCGGCAAGAATGCAAACCAGAATGTAGAAAAGAGCGAAGAGTCGGCATCGCATGTGAAAAATTCTTCCTGGTAACTGGAATGTAAGTGAACATCCGCCAATGCCACAAATCCACCCTGCCTCAGGCCCAACCGGATACGCCACGCGCGGATTGCAGCAATTCCATTTCCAGCAATTTTGACAGGTTATTTGTTTTGCCGCCGTTCAGCCGCGTGGCTCGGTAATACCTGCTCGGCCTGTTTTGCTGAAATAAGCGGGCCGGGAACACGAATGGTTTTATAAAGCAGCGCGGCAATTACCCCGCCGGCCATTGGGGCCGCAATAAACAGCCAGAGCTGTTGCAGCGCCCACCCGCCTACCAGCACAGCGGGCCCAATGCTGCGGGCCGGATTGAAAGAGCCGTTGGTGATAGGAATCCCGGCAGGATCATGCTGGTCAAAATCAGGCCGATTGGTATTCCGGCAAAGCCTGCGGGAGCGCGGTCGTCAGTCGCGCCCAAAACGGTAAAGACCAGCAGCATCGTCAGAAACGTCTCCGCCACAAATGCGGCCGCCATGGAATAACCTGCCGGAGAGTGGTCGCCAAACCCGTTGGCCGCGCCCGCCAGTGAAGCCATGGAACCTCCCGGAGCGCCCATCGCGATAAACAAAATCACTCCTGAAGCGATAGTCGCGCCAATGCACTGGGCCACCCAGTAGCCAATGGCTTCCTTCACCGCCATTCGTCCGCTCACTACCATTCCCAAAGTGACCGCGGGATTGATGTGGCAACCGGAAATTGGGCCTACAGCATACGCCATGGCCAGCAGAGAAAGGCCAAAGGCCATGGCAACGCCTACATTGCCAACTTTTCCGCCGGCGACTACGGCGGTGGTGAGTCCGGCAAAGACCAGGACAAATGTGCCAAACAGCTCAGCGGCGTATTTCATTCGACTTTCACCTCGGGGAAATTTCGGTGCCAGACAAACAACGGCGGGCAAGCCATGGGGCAATCACTTCTCCCCAGTTTGTCCCTGCGAATCTCAGTTGAATGTCAGCGGAATTCTACATGGGCGAGATTGTTTTGGCACGTATTAGCGTTGATGCTTGGTCCTGCCGCGCGGGTCGCGTGGTACCAAGAGTTGCCTGGCCATAGAAAAAGGCCATCGCACCAATGGCATCTGTTCGCTTATTTGGTGCGCTCGCTATAGTTCTTCCACCAATCATTCTTGTTGGCAGATGTAAGCTGCTGTTAACAAACAGTTTACAAACGTAAAAAAACAATTCTGGCACGGGAGCGCCGCAGGTGATCAAAGCGAACGGCAAGATCTTCAAGATATTGTACCGGCTCACCCTGCCGGGAAGTCTGTTGCTGGTGTTCTCCGCGCTGCTGATTCGCGTGGGTGTCCTTGCCGATCCGCGGGCGCCGATGGTGCAGTTCTTTCCGACCGTGGTTTTCGGCGTCGGTCTGGCCTTGAGCGCGTTCTTCCGCCGCAGCCGGCTGTTCTTTGCCTTGCTGGTGCTGACGCTGGCGCAATCTGCCTTTGCCTGGATCATGCCGCATTTATCTGCTGCTTCACGGCAGATTACAGCCAATGCCATCGCGATTCTCTTGCCGCTAAACCTGTTGGTGCTGGCGTTCTTGCGGGAGCGGGGAATCATCTCTCCCGCGGGCCGCAGACGCCTTGCGATGGTGGCCTTGCAGGTGATGGCGGTCGCCATCCTCTCCATGCCGGCCCTGGCGCAGATTGCGGCCCAGCTTCATCGAACGTTTGTTCCGCCAATTTTTTCCGCCTGGAGCGGCCTCTCACAACCTGCGCTGCTGGCATTCATCCTGGCGGCTACCGTGATGATGGTGCTGCTGGTTAAACGCTATAAAGCGGTGGAGAGCAGCTTGCTTTGGAGCATGGTTGCCGCCTTTATCGGACTGCGTTCCGCCAGTACAGGCCATCTTGAAGGCGTTTATTTCGCCGCCGGCGGGCTTGCCTTGATCGTGGCTCTGATTGAAACCTCCTATGCCATGGCGTACCTGGATGAACTCACGCAGCTTCCCAGCCGCCGCGCTTTGAATGAGGCCCTGCTCAAGCTGGGCGATTCCTATTCCATCGCCATGCTTGACGTGGACCATTTCAAAAAATTCAACGATAGTTATGGCCATGAGTCGGGCGATCACGCGCTGCGTCTGGTGGCCTCCCGGCTGGCGCACCTCACCGGCGGTGGCAAAGCCTACCGTTATGGCGGAGAAGAGTTTGCCATTGTCTTCCCTAACAAGGCTTCAGAAGAAGTTTTTGTTTATCTTGACCGCATGCGGCGCGTGATTGAGCAATCCGTGTTCACCGTCCGCGGAACAGACCGGCGCAGAAAAGGCAAGAGCGGCATTGGCCGGGGAAGCAAAAAACAGACCAACGTGACTGTAAGCATTGGGCTGGCCGCGACGAATGGCGACAAACTTGTGCCAGCCGACGTGCTCCGCATGGCGGACCAGGCTTTGTACAAGGCCAAAGCCAAGGGCCGCAACTGCACCATTACCGCAAAACTCAGCAAGTCGCCGGTGGCGGTAAAACATCCAAGCTTGCGCGCCTTGAGCGTGAGCTAGTTCAAGCCGGCTTCCCGCATCCGCTGCGCATGATTGGCATAAGAAATCTGCTGGATCTTGTCACGGTCCAGCCCCAGCGGATTCGGCGTAAAGATAAAATCCGTACGGCTGGGAATATTGGCGGCTTCCCGCATGAATAACTCCCGCACTGGCCCAACATGGTCAGGATTTTGTTCCAGTTGTTCGCGCAGAAAATCCATCCCATGCACCAGATGGCGGCCTTCATCCGAGCGGATCAGCTTAATGCCTTCAAGCAGACGCGGAAACATGCCGGTCTTTGCCAGCAGGTCTTCAAAAAATTCATATCCAGTCAGGGCCATGGTGCCTTCAACCACCGCCATGTAATGGCATGCAAAGAGGCTGAGGGCCAAAGGAAGTTCGCTGCTTTTGCCGTTGGTCAAGGCCTGGCCAATCGCTTCGCCGCGCTGCCGCAATCCATCCAGCAGGACGCCTTTATATTCCGGCACCAGATAGGCTGACGTGTCCACGGTGCCGCAGACTTCCTGAAAGTAACGCTCAAAGAACTCCGCATGTTTTACCTCTTCAAATATCTGGGTGGAGAGAAACATGCGCCGGTCCAGGTCCGGCATGGCCAGCATGAACCAGGCCAGCGTGTCAGAGACGCTTACCTCGCCTTCATAAAACAGGGCGCAGGTCTTGATGAGTTGTTCGCGCTGCTCGGGATTCAGCATCTGCCAGTGGGCTTTGTCTTCAGTCAGATCGATCTTGGCCGGGTCCCAGATCCCCAGATTCTTGGCGATGTTATACAACTGGCGCGGTGATTTGGTGTTGTGAACAGCCGTGGACAAGGGCCACCTCCCTGAAGCCACTACACTATCAAAAAGCTGCATTTCATACGAGAAGCCATCTCATATATTGCTTTGAAAGGGCTCAGGCTCAGCCGTGCCATACAAAAGCCCCATAAATCGAAGGGCTTTTAAGCCCTGAGGGGGGCCTGAAACAATTTTGCTATCAGCGGACGGCATACAGCCTCTTAAGAGATTTTGTTGCTGCGGCAACATTTTGCGAGGCGCTGTTAAGTACAATCCCCTGGGTACAATATCCAATGATCTGCGTCTAAAAATGATCTGCATCTATTTAAGGAGATAACCATGGCTGCACAGCCGCAAACCCTTCCGCAGGAGAGCAGGACACTGAGCCAGTCCTTGCTGCCTGAGTTCGATAATGAAATGGCCAACACGCGCAAGTCGCTGGAGCGCGTCCCGGATGACAAGCTGGGGTTCAAGCCGCATGCCAAGTCGATGGTGCTGGGCGCACTGGCTACCCATCTATCTACGATCAATCAATGGACCGAAGCCATTGTGAATCAGGATGTCTTTGACGTAAGCTCCGCCCCGCGTAATGCTGAATTGAAATCACGCGACGAGATGCTGGCGGCGTTTGACACAAACAGAGCGGCTGCCCGCAAGCTCATTGCTGAGGCCACTGACGCTCATTTGCTTAAGCCCTGGACTTTTACCTCTGGCGCCAACACAATTTTTTCCATGCCCCGCATGGCCGTTATTCGCAGCTTTATCATGAACCATACCGTCCATCATCGGGCGCAGCTTGGCGTCTATCTGCGGCTCAATGACATACCCGTGCCTTCCATCTATGGCCCGTCGGCGGACGAAGGGAACATGTAAAAAAGAAGATCTTGTAAAAGGAAAATTTTGGCCGTAAAAAACTACAGGCCTCGGTTATTCACCGAGGCCTGATTTAGAGCCCAAAAATCTGATCGGGTGCTTTCCCCCGAAACCACCAACCAGATTGTTAATGCACAGCCATCATCGCAGTACAACCAGATATCAACAAGAGTACAGAGGTAACCAGCGGGACAGCTTAGATGGAACAAGGCTTCTGCATCGCGTCCCAACCGCACGGAATGCGGGCGTGAGAATAACCCCGGTCAGCAATACACCTTAGCCGCGTCTGGCATTCATCAATCTTTATTCTGATGACGGGGATGTCCAATTTCCCGGCGGCTGCGGCTAAATTCACATTCACAAAGATTGTTTGCCCGGACAACGGCGCGTTTAGGTTACACTCTGATCACGCCTATGACTGCCATCCTCTAATTCGGCGCTTTCTGTTGTAACTCCTTAAAAACCAGGTTTCTCGTCGTGTCTCTGCGCCTTTTTGCGCTGGGCCGCGCCGGACTCCGCCACCGAATTGGAGTGTACCGAATGCATTTGCAATTGGCAGGATGGAACCAACTATGGGCCCAGCATTTCATTGAATTCGCCGGCAAGGGACTTAAGCCTGCGCGAGTTCTCGCGCAACACCGGCATATCTATTCACTTTGGAGCGAATCCGGTGAAGCCTCGGCAGAAGTCGCGGGATCGCTGCTGTATCGGGCCGCCCCAGGCGAGCTGCCTGCGGTGGGCGATTGGGTGGCTGTCCGCCAGTATTCGCCCGTCGATCTGGCAATCATTACTGACGTTTTGCCGCGCAAGACCAAATTTTCCCGCAAGGCCAGCGGGGAAGCAGCGGCGGAACAGGTGATCGCCGCCAACGTTGATCTGCTGTTCATTGTCTGCGGCCTAGACCAGGACTACAACCTGCGCCGGCTGGAACGCTACCTGGTTGCAGCAGGGCAGAGTGGAGCATCCGCGGTGATCGTGCTCAACAAGGCCGATCTTTGCCCGGATCTGAGCACGCGCATGGAAGAAGTCGTGGCAATTTCTGCTGATGCGCCCGTGGTGGCAATCTCCGCGCTCAACGCCTCGGACACCAGCACTGCGGCGGATGCTCTCTTGCGATTTATCACTCCGGGCCAGACCGCGGCGCTGGTCGGTTCATCGGGCGCTGGAAAATCCACGATTGTGAATCAATTGCTGGGATCCGCCGTGCAAAACACTCAGCCCACCCGAGAATCTGACAGTCGTGGGCGGCACACTACTACCCATCGCGAACTGTTTTTCCTGCCCAATGGCAGACTGGTACTGGATAATCCCGGCATTCGCGAACTGCAACTCTGGTCGCACAACCCTCGGCAGGGAAGCCCGCAAGCTGCTGTTGACCACACCTTTCCGGAAATCGAGGTGCTTGCCGGCTCCTGCGCTTTCCGCGACTGTACGCACAACACTGAACCTGACTGTGCCGTGCAGTCCGCGCGGGCATCCGGTGAGATTAGCGAGGCTCGCTGGCGCAGCTATCTCAAGCTGCGGCGTGAGCTGCGCCACGCTGCCGCGCAAATTGACGATAACCTTCGTCGGTCAGAGAAAGAGAGATGGAAGAAGCTATGCAGTGATGTAAAGCGAAACCAGAAAAGACGATAGTTTGACCGTCATTCATCCCCAACGAAAACCCGGAAGCGGCCAATGGATGCTTATTTTGGCCGCATCTCCGGCACCACCGTGAACTCCATTTTGCGGGACCCGCGCAAGACAGTCAGGTGAGTCGATATTCCAATCCTGTCCTCGCCCAGCAAGCGATGAAGCACGTCAACGCCCTCCACCACTTCACCATCGAGCTGTGCGATCACATCGCCTTCCTGCAGGCCCGCGCGCTGCGCCGGACTTCCCGGCTCCGCTGCCAGGACCAGAGCGCCGGTCAAACTCTTAAGCTCATAGTGGCGAGCAATGGTCCGGTTGAAAGGGGCCGTTTGCGCCTGCACTCCAATGTAACTGCGCCGCACCAGGCCATAGCGAATCAACCTGGTGGCGATAAACTGCGCTGTATTAATGGAAATGGCAAAACACAGGCCCTGGGCCGGCAGGATTGTTGCCGTGTTCACGCCCACCACTTCGCCCTGTGAGTTCACCAGCGGTCCGCCGGAATTGCCGGGGTTCAGCGCTGCGTCGGTCTGGATCACATCTTCAATCAATCGTCCTGACTGTGACCGCAAGCTCCGGCCCAGCGCACTGACCACGCCCGCGGTGACCGTGTATTGAAAGCCGTAAGGATTGCCGATGGCGACCACCAGTTGTCCCACCCGGATGCGCCGCGAATCGCCCAGTCTCACGCTATGCAGCGCGGGCGCATCAATCCGCAGCAATGCCAGATCAGTATCGGGATCTTCGCCGACAAGCTGCGCTTTAAAATCTCCGGAATCCGGGGTCCATACCGTGATCTTTTCTCCTCCGTGTACAACGTGGCTGTTCGTCAGAATGAATCCGTCCGGGGTAAAGATAAAACCGGAACCGCTGCCGCCACGGCCTTGCTTATTTTCCACCTGGATTCGTACGACAGCTGGACTCACCGACTCTGCCACGGTTGTCACCACGCGGGAATAAGCATCCATGGCCTCGGCTTCAACCGGGTTGGCCGAGATCGCCTGGGCGTCAGTTCCGGGAAATGAAATCAAATTAGGGTTGCTGCTCATAAACCCATTAGATAGGGCGTGTGAGAGAAAAGATTCAGGCCGGCAAATTGCCGGCTCCCCCCGTTTACAATGCCTGTTGTGGGCGACCTGAAAGGTAAAACCGTGTTAGTTACCGGCGGCGCGCGGCGTCTGGGCCGCGCGATTGCCCTGGCCATGGCCGAGGCGGACGCGAATGTTGCCTTCACGTACTTCAATTCTATCGACGATGCAAACCAGACGCTGGAGCTGATTGAACGTTGCTGCCCCAGAGTGTTTGGTGTTCGCTGCGACGTCCGCCAGGAAAAAAGTATTGACCGCACCGTTACTGCTGTCCTCGATCAGTTTGGCCAAATCGATCTTCTGGTAAATAACGCCGGGGTTTTTCAAACCGCTGCGTTTCAAGATATTACCGCGGAACAGTGGGATGAAGTCTTTGCCGTCAACGTGCGCGCGCCCTTTCTGGTATCTCAGCGTTGCATTCCAGCGCTGCGTAAAGCCAGCGGCCGCGTCATCAATCTGGGATCGCTGGGCGGGGAGAAGGCATGGGCCACGCACGCCCATTACTGTTCATCCAAGGCCGCGCTGCACATGCTCACGCAGGTAATGGCCAAGGCCCTTGCGCCGGAGATTGCCGTAAATTGCGTGGCGCCGGGGATGATTGCCACGGATGGGGAGAAAGACGCCGCCCTGCAGGAGAGACTGGCCTCGCATACGCCAATGAAAACCAATGGCACGCCGCAGGATGTGGTAAGCGCTGTAATGTATTTTGCCACCGCGCCGCATTTCATTACCGGCCAGGTGCTTACGGTGGATGGCGGACTGGGACTTCGCTGATTTATTTCTGGCTGACAAACGCCTTCACCACAATCGCGCGCGGGTCTTTTCCCAGCGGGATCATGGTTTCCAGTGTTGGCGCTTCCGGTTGCGGACGTCCTTTGCTGTCAATCAGCGAAAGCACAGTCATATCGCCACTGCCTGTGTTTACCACCAGCAACAGCAGTTGATTGGGTGAAAACGCCATTCCCTCTGGATGGCTGCCCACGGGCACTGAACTGGTGCGCTTGCCGTTATCAATGCTGTAGACCGCTACCGAATCAGAGCCGAAGTTCGTGACATAGAGCAGGGCATTGTCTGGTGAAACCAGTCCGCGCGCCGGATGGTCGCCGATTTGGAAGGTGTTATTTACCTCATTGGTGCCGGTCACTATTTCTGAAATGGAGCTGGCGTCATAGTTGGTCACAAAAAGCTCGCCGCCATCCGGCTTTACCACCAGATGCACGGGTGTCTTGCCCACGTCCAGCAACGCCAGCAGCCGGTCCGTCTTCAACTCAACCACGGCAACCTGTTTGGATTCACTGCAAGCCACAAAGACTTTGCTTGAATCCGGCAGGATGGCCATCTCCACCGGCTTGGCGCAGATTTTTACCTTGCTGCGGACGGCCAGTTTTTCTGTATCCACAATGACAATTGAATCCTCATCGCGCAGCGCAACAATCGCCAATTTGTCATCCGGGGTTAGTCGCGCCAGGTTGCTGCCGTTGCCGGTAGAGATGTACTTGAGCACCCTGCGCTGGTCCAGATCAATCACAGCCAGGTTTGCGGAACCGGAGTTGGCGGCGTAGGCGCGCTTGCCGTCGTGGGACACGTCAATGAAAAATGGCGCGCGATGGACACCAATTGTAGCCGCCACTTTATTGCTCTCGGTCTCAATCACGCTGATGTTGTTGGACTCAGTGTTGGCGACGTAAATTTCATTTTTTCTTGGATTCACCGCCAGCCCGGTGGGGCTGCGTCCCACTGAAACAGTGGTCAGGATCGCCAGCGCGCGCAGATCGACCACCGTTACGCTGTTGCTGCCGCCATTGGAGACGTAAGCGTACTCGCGATAGTTGGCTGTTGGCTCA
>DATBCN010000184.1:0-2593 GCA_036270475.1 Candidatus Angelobacter sp.
ATTGACCGCGATGGCAATGTTGCCGGCGAACAGCGCGGCGCAGCCGGCGAGGGCGCACTGCGTGACCTGCTGGCCCGCGGCGGACTGGAAGACGAAGAAGACGACGATAAGTAGTTTCACCTTGGCCTGGCGCGATGCGAAGTCGCCTGACGTCCGAGCCTGCCAGTGCCACCTGTGGGACCAATCCCGCTTTGCCGCCCTTGACCCATTTTTACGCAATAACTTTGCGTAACTTTATTGCATACTCGACTCATGTTCCGGTTCAAGCGGACATCGGACGGCATCTAATTATTCATATGGTTTGCCCCACTATATGGGATTGCCGTCTCATCGACTGCGGAGGGGATCAGGAGATCCCGGTCAGCATCTGAAACCTGAACCTGAGGAACTTTATTCATGCGTGGCATTGCACTTTTCTTGTTGGGCATTTTGTTGGCTGTGAATGGCTGCGTCATTTCGCCGCGGCGCACTGTCAACTCGGGGACCGGCGGTAGTGGCGGCAGCAACTCAGAATTTTCACTCACGGTCAGTCCCGCGTCACAGACAGTCACGGCCGGAACACAGGCCACTTATACCGTGAGCGTTCAGGCGCAGAATAGCTTTACCGGAACAGTCTCGCTTAGCGCGTCCTCCGGCGACGGGACTATTGTTGCCAGCATTACTCCTACCTCAATCAGCGGCGGATCGGGTACGGCAACTCTTACGGTAGTTACGTCCTCATCGACTCCGGCCAGCAATATCACCATTACCGTGAGCGGCTCTGATCCTTCAAACAGCGTGGCTTCAAGCACGGGCGTGGTTCTGAGCGTGCAAAGGACCGCATCAACTGCCGGCGCGGCGGTCCCGGCGGCATGCCTGAATGCCAGTCCAGTCTCAGGTCTGCAGCGCGCCGGTCTACAGGTTCCCGCAAACGCCCATGGTTTCACGGCTACGTTTGACGCCACGCCCTCATCCGCCGGAATGGACGCTTTTATCGGCCTGTTTGCTCCGAACGCGGGCGATCAACAGGTTTTCAGCGGTCTCGTTGAATTCAGCCCCGCCGGCGCAATCCTGGCGCGCGATGGCGAGAGTTTCACCGCCTCTACAAATGTGCCCTACGTAGCGGACGCAACGTATCGCTTCCGGCTGGTAGAGAACTTGCCCGCCGCTACCTACTCTCTCTTTGTAACTCCGCCCGGAGCAACGGAGGTCCTGCTGGGATCGAACTTACAAATCCCGTCAGACCAACGCGGAGCAGCTACCATCACCGGATTGGGCGCTGTGGTAAACAACCCTGATGGAGCGGCGCTGGAAGTGTGCCACACCACGCTGCGCTGAGTTTTGCGCTCACTTTTCCAGGGTTTAAGAGCACCCGCACCAACCCGATGCGCGAGTCTCATCGCTTAGTGCGTCTCGCATCGATGCCGGACAACTTGCAGAATACGCTGCTGCAGATCGGACATCACCGCGTCAGTCCACAGATGCGCGTACCAGTTAAAGTCCGTGGAGATGCGATGTCTGCTGGAGAGATGCAGCCGCGTTGTTCCATTCGCCATCGCTTCAAGGCGATATTCGCCACGCAGCACATCAAAGTAGGGCCCGCCCACCTTCACATGCTCATCCAGGGTTGTTGGCGGGATTGAGTCAGTCTGCGCTGCAATCGTGAAGCCGAGCCGGCGCCGTGGCTCCCATACGTCCACGGTTTCAATGAACCATAGCCCGCCCGCAAAGGTCGCATTGCGCACCCCGCCCACGCCTTCATGCGACAATGTGGCTTCGATCGGATCAGGAAATCCGATTCTTCGCGTCCATGAGTTGGGCAGCTCATCGGTCCGGATCGCGCGTACCCGCTCGATGTTTTGCCATACCACTTCAGGGGCCGCCTTTATGTCGATCACGTTCTCCACTTCTCTCAGTTCCAGTTCATGGAAGACCCGGTTCTCCCATGGGGCGGTGGCCAGTGGAAGTATCATCACGCAAGCTATGGTGAGGGTTTTGGCGCGCTGTGAGCGAATCATGCGCGCGGCCACTCCACCGAGCAAGCCGCCGCATGTTGCCAGAATCATGCCCAGTGGCAGGAACATGACCACGCAGATTGCCCCTTCAAGAAACGTCAGCATTGTCGCCGCCAGTGCCGCCGCCAGCGGCACCCATGGCAGCCAAACCCAGGTTCGAATCCGCTGCGCCTGCCGGAGTTCAGCAAAATAGACGCTGATGCAGCCCATGCCAAAAGGCATGAGACAGGTGAATCCCATCGTCATCACTGCAAAACCGGCCAGGTGAACATTGGACAGCAAGCGGAGCCCAAAGGCGTATGCAAAGCCGATGACCGCGCCGGCAATGAGCCAGTCGCGTTTCTTAAGCTCTGTTCCACTTATATTGCTTTCCAGCATGGAATCACCCTCCTTTTTTTGTTGAACGCGTTCAATATTGCATGGACAAGCATGAAGCGTCAAGGAAATAATTGAACGTGTTCATATATTCGCGAAAACCACAGATTCTGGGAGCTTTAAAACGGCCCCAAAACATTGGTAACCCGGCGGCGTCACTATTCCTTGCTGCATGGTGACTTTTGACGGCATACTCAAGGCTGTTGGGGAGTTCCAATTATGAA
>DATBCN010000185.1:0-17435 GCA_036270475.1 Candidatus Angelobacter sp.
GCGCGGAATTACCCGGATGAGGATGACCCCCCAACTGAGAGACGGCTGCCGCTTGAATCGCAGTGACTTGAAAGGGATTTCAATCATCACCACATATCCGTTGCCGTTGATCTTTGCGCTGGTATGCCAGACCGTATCAAAGGTGTTGTCCGGCCCGCCGCTTTCCGAGAAAAATCCGTCTTGCTGTATGCCGTAAGGGTTGGAATAAAAATAGTAAGCGTGGCGCCGGTCATGGAATGTGTCCAACCAAAGGCCCACCTGGTCATCGTCGTCAATCAGTTCGCGGCGCAACATGCGCGCGCGCAGTTTTTCAGGTTCTTTGTCAAAGCACAGGAATACGGCGTAAAAATTCTTGTCGGTATAACCCAGATAGGCTTCAGTGGGCTGGCTCACGGGTGTGCCGTCACGTGGCTCCTGCTGGATGAATTTATCGATCTTCAGCATCTTCCGCGCCAGATCGCTGGCCGGTTCCATGCCTTCAAAGTCCCCAAGTTTGGGCGCGGCGTTAATGCGTGGGATGGTGAGTGAACTGATTTCGCCTGTAAGATTCGATGCGGACAGGCTGGGGCCCTTTCGCTGGCCAAACACGGGCGTTGCCGCCAGAAGCATGACTGCAAGTGTTCGGATAAAGTCCTGGAAGTGCCGCCGTTTTGCCACGTCAGATATACCTGGAGCCTGCGCTGGGGTTCCCAATTTTAGACGCAAATCGGTGGGAAAGGTAAACTATGGCCGCTTACGAAGGGACATTGTTGAACAAGAACGGCAGAAGTGCGTATGAAAATGCGGTGATTTTCCGCCAATCCCGCTAAAACAGCTCCGGCTGCCGGCCAAACTTGATGCCGAAATGTTCATAGGCCATCCGCGTAGCCACCCGCCCGCGCGGTGTGCGGTCAAGAAAGCCGATCTGTATCAGAAAAGGCTCGTAGATCTCTTCCAGTGCGTCCTGGTCTTCCGCCAGCGCAGCCGCCAGAGTGCTCAATCCCACCGGCCCGCCGTTGTATTTCTGGATAATCGTCAGCAGCAGCCTGCGGTCAATCTCGTCAAAACCGTGCTTGTCCACTTCCAGCATTTCCAGCGCGGCCTGTGCGGTGGCTTTGTCAACGCGGCCTTGCCCACGCACCTGGGCAAAGTCCCGTACCCGGCGCAGCAGGCGGTTGGCAATGCGCGGCGTGCCTCTGGCGCGGTGCGCCAGTTCATCAGCGCCGGCATCGTCAATGGAGACTCCCAGAATTTCCGCCGAGCGCTCCACAATAAATTTGAGGTCTTCAGTGGTATAGAACTCCAGCCGGAGCAGGATGCCAAAACGCGAGCGCAGCGGCGCGGAGAGCATGCCGGCCCGCGTGGTGGCTGCCACAAAAGTAAACGGATGCACGTCAATCGTATGCGTCCGCGCGGAAGGCCCCTGCCCAATAATAATGTCCAGCTTGTAGTCTTCAAGGGCCGAGTAAAGGATTTCTTCCAGCGCCGGCTGCAGCCGATGCACCTCATCCAGAAAAAGCACCTGCCGGTCGCGCAGATTGGTGAGGATCGCCGTAAGGTCGCCTTTGATTTGTATAGCAGGCCCGGCGCTCTGCTGGTAGGCCACCCCCATTTCATTGGCGATGATGGTGGCCAGCGTCGTCTTGCCCAGCCCCGGCGGACCATAGAGCAAAACGTGGTCCAGCGCCTCGCCGCGTGACTTGGCCGCTTCCACGGCGACAGCCAGATTTTCCTTGACCTTCTGCTGGCCAATAAACTCGCGCAGGTACCGCGGACGCAGCTTCAGTTCAAAAGAAGCATCGTCTTCTGCCTGCACGGCGGAAACCAGGCGGTCTTTATCAATCGATTTGTTCTCCGCGGCGGACACTCTGGCGATGGTAAAGCGAACCGGAAAAAAATGCCAGCAGTATGAACAACTCTTCCCGCTGCCGCTTTAGGCTCCGGCATGAGAAAATCGTCAGTCCATGCAAAAGACCTCCAAATCGGCGGACCGCTTAGTCCGGATCATCGAGCAGTTTTCCAAGCTCAGCATTACCGTTCTTGGCGATCTGATCGCCGACGAATTTATTTATGGCGAAATCTCGCGCGTCTCGCGGGAAGCGCCCGTGCTGATTCTGCGCCATCGTGAGCGCATGGTGGTGCCCGGCGGCGCCGGCAACGCCATTTACAACCTGGCCGATCTCGGCGTCACCGTTCTGCCAGTGGGCGTAATCGGCGACGATGAAGCCGGACGCATGCTGCTGCACGCATTCCGCCAGAAACACATCTCCGTCTCGGCCATCCGCCGGATCAAGGGCCGCGGCACCGTCACCAAAACGCGCGTACTGGCCGGCACCACGCATTCTCCGCGCCAGCAGGTCATACGCGTGGACCGCGAACCGGAAACGCCGCTCGACCGGCCTACTGTCCGCGACATCACCTTCCAGGCCCGAGGCTATGTTCGCGCCTCCGACGCCCTGCTCATCTCTGACTACGGCTATGGCGCGGCCACGCCGGAGATTTTTGATAATATTCGCGCCCGCGCATCGCTCAACGGCGTTCCGGTAACGCTCGACTCCCGCTTCCGTACGCTGGCCTATAACGGCGTGACCGCCGCCACCCCGAATGAGGCCGAACTGGAGGAAGTTCTGGGCACCACCATCGGCAATGACAATGCGCGTCTTATGGCCACCGGCAAGGCCGTAATGCAGAAGATGAAGCTACAGTCCCTGCTGGTGACGCGCGGCAAGGACGGCATGGTGGTCTTCTCCCGCGCCAATAAACCGGTTGTGATCCCCATACACGGTTCGGATGAAGTGGCCGACGTGACAGGGGCCGGTGACACGGTGATTGCAACTTATACCGCCGCTCTTGCTACCGGGGCTGATCCTGAATCGGCGGCGCGTCTGGCCAACTATGCCGGGGGAATTGTGGTAATGAAACGCGGCACGGCCACGGTAACTCGCGCTGAACTTCTGCGCGCCGTCACGGAGGACTGACTTGGCTGAGACCGCCCAAAAAGTTTTCGCGGCCTCTGAATTGGCAGAGCGGGTCCGGCGGTGGCGCGCGGCGGGCAACCAGATCGTCTTGACCAACGGCTGTTTTGATCTTTTGCATGTTGGGCACGTCCGCTATTTGCAGGCCGCCAAACAGCTTGGCGGCAAACTGGTTGTGGCCGTAAATTCTGACGCCAGCACGCGCGGTCTCAAAGGCGAAGGCCGGCCCCGCGTCCCGGAAGCCGAACGCGCCGAGTTGCTGGCCGCGCTGGCCGATGTGGACGCCGTAATCATCTTTGATTCGCCTGACGTGAAGGACCTTGTTCGCCTTTTGCGTCCTGACGTTCACGCCAAAGGCACGGACTACACCGCGGAAAGCGTGCCGGAACGTGACGTAGTGATTGCCTGCGGCGGACGCGTCGCGATTGTCGGCGATCCCAAAGACCACTCCACCACTGATCTACTTAAAAAACGATCTACTTAAAAACTGATCTACTTAAAAAACGATTTACTAAAAAAATGATATCTGCCTAAAAAATGATTATTAAAGGAATGATCTGTGAAGCAAGAACTGTTAAAGCAATGGCTTGCCAGGGAATGAACTTGCTGAGAAGGCGTGAATGGCAAAAATCCTGATCGTGCGGCTCGGCGCCATGGGTGACATTCTGCATGCTTTGCCCGTGGCTACCGGGATTCGCACCGCTCTGCCCAACGCCACCATCGGCTGGCTGGTTGAGGAGCGCTGGTCTGAGCTGCTGACGGCGCCGGGAAGAAAAGCCAGCCCAAATACCGTGAGCCCGCAAAAACCGGTGGTGAACAACATCCACACCGTCGATACCATACGCTGGCGCAAGAATTTTTTCCGGCCCTCGGCCACCGCGGAAATTCTGGGCTCGCTCAAGAGGGTGAGAAAGATCGACTATGATTTTGCCCTGGACTTTCAGGGCGCAATCAAGTCTAGCCTGTTCGCGCGCAGCGGCGGCGCAAGGATCGTTGCGGGATTTGAAGATCCCCGCGAATCCGGCGCGCGGTTTTTTTACCGCAAACAACTGGCGCGCTCCGGCGAACACGTCATCGAGCAAAACCATGCTTTGGCCGCACAGGCCCTAAAATCAGTTCTGGGTGGACGCGAATTGAAGTTATGCGCTCCACTGCTTCCCATGGATCCCAGCGCGGAAGCCTGGGCTGAGGGTGAGATTGCCCGCCTGGGCATTGCCAGCTTCGCCATTGTGAATCCCGGCGCGGGATGGGGCGCGAAGCAGTGGCCGCCGCAGCGGTTTGGCGAGGTGGCCCGTGCGCTGGCGGCACACAACATCAAGACCCTGGTAAATGCCTCGGCGGGTGAAGCCGGACTAGCGGTTGCGGTTGTGGAAGCCGGCGGCGGCAATGCATTTGAGCTGCGTTGCAGCATTGGCCAGCTTATCGCACTCACGCGGCGCTCACGCATTTTTATTGGCGGTGACACGGGCCCTCTGCACCTTGCCGCGGCGCTTCAGGTTCCTGTGGTTGCTCTTTTTGGACCAACTGATCCGTTGCGGACCGGGCCGTTCGGTACCAAGTCCATTGCCTTGCGCCATCCTGAGAGTGAAACAACTTTTTCGCATCATCGTGAGACCGAGGCCGGCTTGCTGAAAATCACTGCGGAAGAAGTAATCTCCGCGGCCCGCCATTTGCTGGGAGGCGCGAATGCCTAGCTGGGCGCGGGCCGCCACCCGCTCACGCGTACCGCTCGGCTTTGTCTTTGCCGCGGGGTATCTCTGGTTTGCCGCGCCGGATTGGATATCTCTTCTCGCCGGGTTTGCCATTACCTTGTCCGGAATCGCCATCCGCGCCCTGGCTTCCGGACACATCCGGAAAAATGCTGCTCTTGCCACTACCGGGCCATACGCCTACACGCGCAATCCGCTTTATCTGGGATCAATCGTCATTGCGCTCGGCTTTATTGTTGCCGCGCGCAATGTGTGGATTGGCGTTGCCGCGCTGGCGCTGTTCGCTTTTATTTATCTCCCCGTGATCAGGGCGGAAGAGAACTACCTGCGCTCCGTGTTTCCCGGCTATGACTGTTATGCGGCAGCGGTGCCGCGCCTTTTGCCCCGCCTGACCGCGTACCGCTCCGGCGAGGATGCCGAGCGCGCTCAATTTTCCGGCGAGCTTTATATGCGCCATCGCGAGTACAATGCCGCTTTAGGCTCGGTGCTGATGCTTGCGGCACTGGTGTTAAAGATACTGGTGTTGAAGATATTGGTTAAACATTGATCCGATTTCGCAATCGCCTGCCGTCACGCGCCGTTCCCCTGTTGATTGCCTTTGTCTGCCTGACCGCGGCCCTTGCGGCCTCAATGCAGCGTGGTAAAAAAGCTGCCGCGCCGGGTCCTTCGCCCACGCCAACTTCGTCCCCGGTGACACAGCCGGCAATCGTCGCTCCCTCCATTGCCCAGCCACGCGCAGAGTATCAATTTCCCGTAGGGCAAACGTACGTTTATGGCGGAGAATGGCGCATCTTTAACGCCGGCACGGCCACACTGCGCGTGGAAAAGGCCGGACAGGAGGACCGCATAGTGGCAACGGCCAACGCCGCCGGCACCGTGGCCCTGCTGTACCACGTTCAGGACCGCCTGGAATCGTTCTTTGATCCGTCGAATTTCTGTTCGCACAACACTTCACGCCATCTTGAAGAAGGCTTCCGCCGCGTTGAAACCAACATCACCTTCGATTACCCGCACGGCAAGGCCCTGCTGGACCACAAAAACATCAAGAAGAAAGAGAGCAAGCATGAGGAGCACGAAATTCCCGGCTGCGTCACGGACATGCTTTCCTCGGTCTTTTATGTGGCTTCACTGCCTCTGCTGCAGGGCCGGACGTATAGCTTTCCCATCAATGATGGCGGCCCCACACTTACCGTAATGGTGCATGTGGAGGCCCGCGAACCAGTCAAGACCCCCGCTGGGACCTTCAATGCTATTCGCGTCCAGCCGGAAACCTCTTCCAGTGTGCTGCGCGACAAAGGAAAAATCTGGATCTGGTACTCTGACGATGCTGCCCGCGTTCCCGTGCAGATGCGCGCGCGCATGTCCTGGGGCACTCTCACTTTTTCTCTGTTGCGCATCGAAAAAAAGTAATCAGGAAGCCATCCGATGGCTTCTATTGATCTGGGATGGCCGCCAAGCACTTGTCCGCGTGTGCTCTCAATCCATCGAATTTTCTGCCATAATGGTTGCTGCGCCGCACGAAAGGAGATGAATGAGCACACAACCAACTGCCGATCCGGAACTGGTGGAGGTATTTGACACAATGCAGGAATCGGAAGCCATGGTAGTGCATGGGCTGTTGACCTCCGCGGGCATTGAATCTGCTGTTGCAAATCTGCAGGCGCCCCAGGACTTGTTTCCCGGCATAGGAGGAATTTCCGTCCGCGTGAATCCCGCGCAGGAAACCGAAGCGCGGCAAATCATTGAAGATTACCGGGCCAACGCCGCCTCTGACGACGACTCTGCTCCGGCTGACGATAACGACGGCGAACCAAGGTAAAATGCAAAGGGGCATGCTTTCGGCCTCGCAATCGCTTGCATGCCTCTTTAGTAGTGCCGGGGCAGCCAGCAGCCCTGCGTCAAGAACCGCGGACCTTAGTGAACGCTCTTGCGCCCCTTCCTTGATGTGGCTTGACAACAACCAACCAAACACTCCGGCTCCAAGATGCTCTCCAAAGCAGCACCGGTCCAGCAGCAGCCGCAAACAGAGTCGCCGCGAAAAGCTTACGGGTGAAATTTGCGCATTCTGATCATTGAAGATGAGCCTAAAATAGCGCTCAGCCTCGTCCAGGGGTTTGAGGCGGAACACTTTGCCGCTGACCTGGCGGAAGACGGCGAAAAAGGGTTGCAGCTTGCCACTGACATGCATTATGACGGCATTGTGCTCGATTGGAACCTGCCTCGCCTTGATGGTCTCACTCTTCTAAGAAAACTGCGCCAGTCCGGCTCTGGTACGCGCGTTTTGATTTTGAGCGGACGCCGTGAAGTGGCTGACCGAGTGGCTGGACTGCAGGCCGGCGCGGACGATTACCTGATCAAGCCGTTCTCCTTTCAGGAGCTGCTGGCCCGCATGCAGACCCTGCTGCGGCGCGCCCAGGACACTTCTGAAACATTGACGGTGGCCGATCTAGTACTTGATCCGCGGCGCCATACCGTGGAGCGCGCGGGCAAGCCAATCAAACTCAGCCAGCGTGAATACGCGCTGCTTGAGTATCTGATGCGCAACGCCGGCCGCACCGTTACCCGCAGCATGGTGGTGGAACACGTCTGGAACCTATGGTTTGACGGGCTGACCAGCGTGGTGGACGTCTACATCAGTTATCTTCGCGCCAAGGTTGACCAGGGCTTTTCCCAGCCGCTGATTCATACCACGCGCGGCGTCGGCTTCATGCTTTCCGCCAGTCCCAAGCCAGAAAAATCTGAAAAGAGCAAACCAGGCGATGGCAATGGCGGAGACCAGGAAAAAGAAAAGGATTAAGCCAGGCAGTTGCGGTAGTGACCGTTAGTGTTGCTGCGCTTTCGCTTCAACCTGTTTTCCATCCAGCAGAAAAGTAACGGCTCCCAAAAGGTCTGTGCGGTAGGTTTTTATTCCCCGGGCCTGCAAGCGTTCCAACACTTCCCGGCGCGGATGGCCAAATGAGTTGCGGTAACCAGCAGAGATCACGGCAAAGCGCGGATGCACGGCTGCCAGCAACTCTGGCGTGCTGGACGTGGCACTGCCATGGTGCGAAACCTTCAGCACATCCGCGGACACCGGTCCCATTGCTACAAATCGCTCCATCTTTTTTTCCAGATCACCGGCCAGCAGGGCGCTGGTTTCGCCATAGCGAATGAGAAGCGCCAGCGAATCGTCATTCTCGTGTTTTGGTTTTGGCTGCCAGTCTGCCGGTGGTGATAGCACACGGACATTCGTTCCTCCCCAATCCCATTGGTCGCTCGCCACATGTCTGTGGATGGCAACGTGATTCGACGAGGCAATCTCATAAAGCCGTTGCAACGCCGGAACTTCAGGATTAATGCCAACCCAAAGTTCAGCCGGATGAAAATCTTCAATGATGCGCGGCAGGCCTCCCATATGGTCGCCGTGCGCGTGCGTCAGTACAATCACATCCAGCCGGACAATGCCCCTTGACCAAAGATACGGCGCAACCACATCCTCGCCAAAATCAAATTCGCTGTGTACCGGACCAACGCTGCCTCCGCCATCAATGAGCATCGTTCGTCCTGCAGGTGAAATCACCAGCAGAGAATCGCCCTGGCCCACGTCAATGGCGGTAATCTCCAGTTTCCCTTGCGCGGTCCTGGGCGCGGACTGATGTACCGCGGCAACGCCGCTGGAAAAAAATAATAGCGCCAGACCGGCAAATGCCAGTGCGCGGCGTTTGCGTACCATCATCAGTGCCAAGGCAATGCCCATGGCCGCCACTGCCAGCAGAAACGGCGCTGAATCAGGTGTTCTCCATTGGGCGATGGGAAGCTGTGAGAGCGCATGCAGGCAGGCCAGCGTCCAGTGCAGCGCTGCCGCGGCGAGCCCGGCGGCCATCCGCGCCAATGGAAGTGAAACATAGCTCAACGCAATCGCCCCCACGCCTGCATTCATCATGATTCCAGCAAGTGGCAGAACAAGCACGTTGGCGGGCAGCCCCAGAATCGCCGCGCGATGGAAATAGGCGCGCATGGGCAACACCAGCGCGGCCTGTGTGATCGCAGAGACTACGGCAAGTTCAAACAGTGCGATTGCCGCTCCAACCGCGCCGGTAACAATCACCCGCGCCAGTGTCGCGCCAAAAAGCTTTGCGCCCGAAGACTTCGTGCCAAAAAGGCTGGTATTAAAAATCTGTGCCAGCCTGCCTGCAACCAGCCGCAAGTCCAGCCGGAACTGGGCAACTTTCGGCTCCAGGCCAAAATCGAAACTGGTGGAGTCAAGATGCCGCAAAGCCTGGCGATAAGGCGTTGTCGTTCTCTCCAACACAGGCAGGCTAATGCCGGTGATGGCCAGCAGCGCCAGAAACGTGAGTTGAAAACCTGCGTCAAACAATGCCGTGGGTGAAAAAGCCAGCACTGCCAGCGCGGCAAATCCGGTGGCGTTCAGCCCGCTGCGGTCGCGATAGAGCAGCCGGGCAATCAGAAACAGTGAGAGCATGAGTACGGCCCGCATGATCGGCACACCCATGCCTGCGATGTACGCATAGAAAACAGAGAGTGCAATCGTTACCAGAGACGCCGCCCATTGCGGCAAACGCAGCCTGCGCGCCAGCCAGAACACCGCGAACGCCAGCACCGCTACGTTCATGCCGGAAACCACCAGCAGGTGATAAACGCCGGTCTGCTGAAATTCCTCGCGGACATCGCGCAGCAGCAGTGAGTCATCACCCACGATCATGGCGGAAAACAGCGCCGCATCCTCGCGCGACCATAGCCCTCGCTGGCGGATGTGCTCCAGAATGCTCTGCCGCATACGGCTGCGCCAGAAGCCAAGCTTGCTGCCGGATGTGCCAGGCAAAAGCTCTATGTCGTCTGCCTTGACTGAAGCCAGCGTGCTGATGCCGCGTCCGCGGAGATAGCCTTCATAATCAAATGCTCCAGGATTGCGGAAATTACGCGGCAGGCGCAGCCTGGCCGTTAGATGAATCCGGCCACCATAAGCCAGTTGATGAAGTGCCGCGGGTTCGTCTTCCTGATTGTCTTCCGCGGGCTCGCGGGAAAAAACTGTGGCCTGTATCCCAACAGGTTGCGTGTATCGAATTCCATTGAGTTCAATGCTTTCTGTTTCCAGATCAAAGCGTTCGCGTGGACCGCCTCCGGCCAGCATTGCACCGTCATTGGTAACGTGCGCCACGATCTCTGCTCGCTCGCCGCTCAGCAACTCCGGCGGCGGAACAGCGATGTAATGAACGGGCGTGGCTACCCTGGCAAACGCGCCTGCGCACACCAACGCCAGTGCCGCCGACGTCTGCGCCAGCCGCAAGCTCCTTGCCGCCACGGCGACAACGCCACAGACGGCCAGAGCTGCGGCTGCCCATCCCCAGAGCACAGGAGTGCGCTGCAAATATCCAGTCAGCCAGATGCCAAATGCAAATGCCAGGGCCGCCAGCGCAAGAGGGGATCGAGGTTGGGCTTTCATCGGCAAGCGATCAAATCCGCGAATGCATCATACCCGCCGCGCAGGTTTTTCGGAAAATTTCTTAGCCAAGAGACATGGGGAAGCTGAGGCAGCAACCAGAATGAAGCTGTCCCCTCAGGAACGCGCCAGCCGTACTACGCTCTCAATATGGAATGTCTGGGGAAACAGATCAATCATGTGGACTTCCTCCACATGATAGCCGGTTTCAAGAAAAAGCCTGGTATCGCGCGCCAGCGTGGCGGGGTCGCAGGAGACATAAACGATCCGCTTCACGCGCAACGCCGCCAACAACTGCGTGGCTTTTGCTCCCAGACCGGCGCGTGGCGGGTCCACCACAACCAGTTCCGGTTGCATATTTAAGCAACGCGGCAAAAAGCCTTCTGCCGTACTCAGCACCGGCACAACATTTTTCACCGCGTTCGCCTGCAGATCGGCGGAAGAAACTGGCGCCGATTCCACGGCAAACACCTGGTCAAACCGTTTGGACAGATGCGTGGCAAACAGTCCCACGCCTGCGTACAAATCCAGCGCGATCCTGCCATGAAAATCGCCGGCCACGGTCTGCACCAGTTCGCGGACAAGATATCGATTGACCTGAAAAAAAGAACCAGCGCTCACCCGAAATGACTTTTCGCCCACCTGATACGGCAGTGCGGCGTCGCCCACCGTGTATTTGGGCTTTTGGTTTCCTGGCTCCGCGCCCGCGGTCTCAACAAAAAACGCGATGCCTTTGATCTCCGGCGCCTTGGCCTGAAGAGCGGCGGCAAATTCGCTCATCTCCGGAGCGTCCGGCGTCAGGTAAATTTCCAGCACCATCTTGGCGTCGGCATGGTCGGCAAAAAACTCAATCTCAGTCACGCCTGCAGGAACTTTGCCGCCTTCGCCCATCTCCCACAAGCGGGTCAAAATTCGATTAATGGCAGGCGAGCTGATGGGACATTGCTTTACCGGCAAAAGATCATGCGAACCCATGCGATGGTAGCCAATCGCAAAATCCGCTCCACCGCGCACTTTAAGCCGGGAACGGTTGCGGTAGCCCCAGGGCTCGCCGGAATGCGTAATGATCTCGCCCTTCCACTCCAGCTTGCCGTTGCGCAGCAATGTTTCCTTCAGGATGGCGCGTTTATTTTCCAGTTGGGCGGTGTAACCCGCATGCTGATAGTGGCAGCCTCCGCAGGCGGCAAAATATGGGCACTGCGGCTGGATTCTATACGGCGAAGGCTTCAACACCTGGTCAGCCGTGGCGCGGGCAAAGCTGCTTTTTTCCTGGATGATGGTGGCGCTTATCTCTTCCTGGGGGAGCACAAAAGGCATGAACACCGTCTTCCCTTCGGGAAGGCGGGCGAGGCCGTCGCCGCCATAGACGAGCTTTTCAATCGTTAGGTTCACAGGTAAAAGAGGCTGAGACGTGGAATTTTAGCCTTTTCAAACAGGCGTTTGTGAATAAATTGTTTCTGCAACTGTTCAATCTGCGCGCCTGGCATCTTGCTGCGATACGGCGCAATTTCGCGATCAGCTTCGGTGCGCAACGTGAATAATTCTTTTTCCGGAGTGGTCATGGTCAGGGCAGCCACAAGTTTTTCTTCCATCACGGTCAGCCGCCGTTCCATCTCCTCCAGCCGTACATTCATTGTGGGACCCAGTGTTTGCGCCAAGTCCGTAAGTGTAACAGCACACTCCTCCGCCACCAACAGCACGGCCGGCGCGGATTGTACCTGGCGAAGTTTTGCCGCATTGCCGCTAAAAAATCGCGCGATCTCTTCATGCTCCAGCCCCGGGGCCGCGCGGCTTTTTGCCGGTTGCGCCCCGACTGCTGCTTCTTTCATCTCTTCCGCCGCCGTCAGCACCGCCTGTGAACACCATGCCAGCCCATTGATCTTCTGCGTCTTTGCCGGACGGCGCTCGTATTTGTCAAACGCCGAGTCAATCCCGTGCAGCACAGCTTCCAGCGGGATACCCGCGTCTTTCCAGGTCATCATCAGCGCCCAATCCAGGGTTGAGACGTTCAAAAGTGTTCCGCGCCGCCGGCAAAAATGCTCTTCAATCTCGGTAAAGTAATTAAAGTAATTTTCCACAGCGGGCCGTTCAGGAAGCGGGCTTCTGTTTCTGTCCCGCCGTATTGCGCTCCCAGATGATGCGCAGCCCATCCAGCGTCAACAGATCATCCACGTTCTTGATGTATTTTGAGTGTCCGCCAATCAATGCAGCCAGCCCGCCCGTGGCCACCACTTTTGTGTCGGCGCCCAGTTCGCTGATCAGGCGTTCAAGAATTCCGTCCACCAGCCCTAGATAGCCAAAGAACAAGCCTGCCTGGATGCTGCCCACGGTATTGGTGCCAATTACCTTGGCGGGCTTGCGTATGTCCACCAGAGGCAGCCGCGCTGTATGCTCAAACAGAGCGCGCGCGGAGATGCCAATCCCGGGCGAGATCACGCCGCCCAGATATTCACCTTTACGGGAAACTGCGTCAAACGTGGTTGCCGTGCCCAGGTCCACCACCACGCACGGGCCGCCGTATTTTTCAAACGCTGCCACGCCGTTCACAATGCGGTCCGCGCCCACCTCCTGCGGGTTCTCATAAAGCACCGGCATGCCTGTCTTGATGCCGGGTTCCACGAAAAGGGGCTTGAGTTGGAAATAGCGCTCGCAGACTTCACGCAAGGTTGAATCCATGGGCGGGACCACTGAGGAGATGATAATGCCGCGCACTTGGGTGGCGTCTACTTTGCCGATGGCAAACAGGTTGCGGAAAAGGACGCCGTATTCATCCACCGTGTGGGTCATCACGGTTGCCACGCGCCAGTTGGCCAAGAGCCGGGGCGCGGCAGTCTTGCCCGCGCGGCCGGTTTGGGCCGCTTCATACACGCCCAGCACCGTATTGGTGTTGCCCACGTCAAGCACCAGAAGCATCGTTCCTCCTCTGCAGCGGCCTGACGCTTCCGGAAATCACAATGCGCAATCCTTTATCGGTCTTTACGCGCAAAAACCCGCGTGGATCAAGTCCATCCGTCACGCCGGTATAGCCGCCGTCCTCATCCACATGGACGGTCTTGCCCTGCGCGTAGGAAGAGCGCGATTCCACCCTGCGCATTATCGGCTCAAAACGTAACGCCGGAGTACGGATGGGGCTGCTCATGGCCCGCAGCAATGCGCGGTACTCGCGGTCCAGCGCGCGAATCAGCGCCGCCGCAACCTCCAGGCGGGAGAATTCTTTGCCGGCCTCCATGCGCAGAGACGTCGCGCTGCCGTTCAAGTCTTCCGGAAAATTCTGCTGATTTACATTCACTCCCACGCCGATCACCGCATGGTGTACCTTGCTGGCCTCGGAACTCATTTCGGTAAGAATGCCGGCAAACTTTTTGTCGTTCATCAGCAAATCATTGGGCCAGCGGATGTCCGCGGCCATGCCGGTCGTTTCGCGCACCGCGTCCTGCACCGCTACGCCCGCAATGAGAGAAAGCCACAGTGATTCCGCTGGCGTCATCGGCGGCCGCAACAGAAATGAGCAGTAGATGCCGGTGCCGCGTTCAGAGTGCCAGGCATGGGCGCTGCGTCCGCGTCCGGCGGTCTGCTCTTCCGCCAGAAAGATCGCGCCCTCCGGAGTTTCATCAGGATGCTGGCTGGCCAGCGCCGCTCCACGCAACGCAATAGAGTTGGTGGAGTCGGCCTGGACGCAATGGTGTATATTGCCGGAAAAAATGGTGTTGCGCACCAACGGCGCAAGCAGCTCCGGCAATAGAAACTCCGGGTTCCCCACGTATTTACTTTCCTGCCGGCGCTGGCGGGGCCATGCGGGCTTCAACGTTAAGATCGATCTTTACTTCATTGCTGATCATCGGCGTCGCCTTGCCCACTCCATAGTCCTGGCGATTCACGGTAAGGCTGCCGTGTGCTCCCATAACTTTGCCCATCTTGCCGGCGTCAACCGGTCCTTTCAACTCAAACGGCATGTCAACGTCCTTGGCAACGCCGTGGATCGTGAGCGTGCCGTGGGCCACATAATCATTGCCCTTCTTCTCAATCGACTTGCTTTGGAAGGTGATCTCAGGCAGCTTCTCCACGTCAAAATAGCTCGCCGATTTCAAATCGCCGTCGCGGCTGGAATTGTCAGTGTTGATGCTCGCCGTCTTGATGCTCACGCTGACCGAGGACTTGGCAAGGTCCTTGTCGTCATAAAGTATCTTGCCTTCAAAAGCCGTAAAGCGGCCATTCACCGTGCTGACCATCATGTGGGTCACGGAAAAATTCACTGACGAATGGGCCGGATCAATCTTGAATTCATCCGCGGCCACGGCAGATCCACTTGCGGCGGCAACCGCCAGCAGCAATCCCAGAATTTTACGCATAGTGTCTTGTTTCTCCTTTTTGTCAGACAGCCGAAGTCAAAGTCTTAGAACGATGGAGCGAGAACAATGGAGCGATAGGGCAATGGAACAGTTCCCGATAGAACACGCCTATGATACAGAATCCCGCTGCCGCCAACTCTGCAGATTAGAGCCATCTTATTTGAAATAGATGCAATTAGAGCGCGATTTCTGGTCTTGTGCAGGGCAATGAGCAACTTTTCAAAAAGATCTACGCGGGAACAATACGCATGCTCAAGTCCACGGCCTGCGGTGAATGCGTTAGCGCTCCCACGGAAATATAATCGACTCCGGTTTCCGCGTAATCACGAACGTTCTCCAGCCGGATGCCGCCTGAAGCTTCCACCGGCACATGCCGTGAATGGCCGGTCACGCGCATCACGGCCTGGCGCACCTCTTCCACCTTCATGTTGTCCAGCAGGATGCTTTCAGCTCCATTGGCCAGGGCTTCATCCAGCTCCGCCAGTGAGCGCACCTCAATCTCAATCGGCTGTTCCTCGCGGCGATTGCGCAATGCTCTCTGCAGGACGGCCGTCACGCCTCCGGCCAGCGCAATGTGGTTGTTTTTAATCAGCACGCCGTCAGAAAGGTCCAGCCTGTGGTTCTGCCCGCCGCCGCAGCGCACAGCGTATTTATCCAGTACGCGCAGGCCCGGAGCGGTCTTCCGTGTATCCAGGATGCGCGCTTTTGTTCCATGAATGGCGTCAACGTATTTGCGCGTGGTGGTGGCGATGCCGCTCAGCCGTTGCAGTACGTTCAGGACAACGCGCTCACAGGCAAGCAGCGCCCGCGCATTATGCCGCACCACGGCGATGGCCTGCCCTTTATGCAGCCGGACGCCGTCAAAAATCTCTCCGTGGCTAATGACCTCCGGGTGGCCGATCACATTGTGGTCCAGGTGCTCATAGACTTCCAGAATGCGCGCGATTGCGCCAACCCCGGCCAGAATGCAGTCCTGCTTGGCCAGGATGGTGGCCGTGGCCCGCTGCTGCGCGTCAATGCAGGCGCGCGAGGTTGCATCGCTCGTTGCCCGGTCTTCGAGCAAAGCGTGTTCCAATATCGCACTGAGTCTGCGGCTATGCCAGTCCATAAGTTTTACAGTCTTACTTGCTCCGCTTCATTCGTAAAAATGTGGTTAAGCCGGATCACCGCGATCAGCAGGGCCAACGACACGATCGAGAAGGCCAGCTTGTTGTCCAGCAGCCTGTCAAATTCGCGAGTGTTTGCTCCAAAAAATGTTGGGCTCGTCCAGTAAATGAACTCGGCAAATGCTGCAATCAGCAGTGTCAGGCTAAACCAGCGATTCCGCATCCTATAGGCGACTAAGCCTGCCGCGAAGAATGCAAAACCGGCCAGCCAAAAAAATCTGATCTCATGGATCTCTTTCGACTTTTTCTCCCACTCAGCAATCGCTTCGTGAAGCGCGTGCTCTGACTTGTATGGCTCCAAGCCCATTTCTTCCCCATAATTCAGTTGTTTCCCGGCCTTGGACAACTCCTGCTTTGCCTGTTCAACTTGTTTACGCACAGGATCATAACGTCGCACCAATTCGTCGAGAGAAGCCGCATTCTTGATCTCATCCTGCAAAGGCTTGTCGTATGCATCCAGCACGGAGGACCTTGGTTCAATCCAACGCAAGTAAGCGTGCCTGATGGTCTGCGACGCCAGGATTAGAAATGCAATAATCGCCAGGGTTTTCTGTAACGCGTTCACGATCTCCTTTCGCAAGGCTACAAAATCTCTGGTGTCTGCCAGCGATTTTAATGCGTAAACATGAGCTTATCCCAGCTTGGCCAATGCCGTCTTTATCTTTTCCATGAGCTTGTGCAACTCGCCCTGGCGGCGTCGAATGCCTTCAACCACGGCGCACGGCGCCTTGGCCAGAAATTGCTCATTACCTAACTGCCGGTCCGCGTTGGCCAGCTCACCTTCCAGCTTGGCCAATTCTTTTGTCACGCGCTCACGCTCGGCGGCGACGTCAACTTTTTGCTCGTACACCAGCGCGACCTCAAATTTGGGCGTGGTGCGCGCGCCTGCCATCTGCGTAAGCGACTCATTCACAAACTCAATGCCGCCAACGCTGGCCAGCCGCTCCACCATGCCGCGATTTTCGGTTACCAGCTTGTTCACGTCAGCAGCAGCGTGGATTTTTACCGGCGCCTTTACCTTGGGCTCGACTTTCATTTCCGCGCGCATGTTGCGGACTTTTTCAATCAGGTCCTGGAGCACGACCATCTGCTCTTCCGCCTGATCGTTGAGCCATTGCTTGTCCAACTCAGGGTAACGTGCCAGAGCAATCGATTTGGCTGGCGGCCTGCCTTCATACATCGCATGCCAGACTTCTTCAGTAATGAACGGCATGAACGGAGAAAGCAGGCGCAGCGAGCCTTCAAAAATGTCGCCCAGGAAGGCCAGCGTGGTCCGTGCCTCTTCCTGCGTGCCGGAAAATGCCGGCTTGATGATCTCCAGGTACCAGTCGCAGAAATCGCCCCAGAAGAATCGGTAGATGGAGTTGGCCGCCTCGTCAAAACGATAGTCGGCCAGGTTATGGTTCACCTCGCCGGCAACGCGATGGAAGCGGGAATAGATCCAACGGTGCTCGAGCTTCTTGAGCAGCGCTTCCGGCGCGCCCGAAGTCAGGCTGGCGAAAGAAACACGGTCCAGGTTCATGAACATAAAGCGCGCCGCGTTCCAGATCTTGTTGGCGAAGGCGCGATAACCGTCCGTGCGGCCCTCAGAAAAAGCAACGTCGGTGCCGGGTGAAGCCATGGAGGCCAGCGTGAATCGCACGGCATCCGTCCCGTATTTTTCCGTGACCTCAATAGGATCAATCACGTTGCCCTTGGTCTTGGACATCTTCTGGCGGTCGGCATCGCGCACCAGCGCGTGGATATAAACATTCTTGAAAGGCACGCTGCCCTGCTTGTGATCGGCCATAAAATGGCAGCCCAGCATGATCATGCGC
>DATBCN010000186.1:0-10254 GCA_036270475.1 Candidatus Angelobacter sp.
CCAGCGCCGTGATGGTCCCCAGAGAAACGTTGAAGGGAAGCACCGGGCTCAACTGGCCCTGGTCAGTCCACACGGTAAACAAGGAACACAGGAAGCTCCACTGGTCCACTTCCACGGCGCCGCCAATATAGATGGAGGGCAGTGTTGGCGGATAGTTGGAAACGCGGGTCTGGCAAGGAACTTCGCGGGTCGGTCCGACGGTCATCGCGAGAGGAACGTCAAGATCGACTGGCGGTGGCGCGGTCCTGGTTGTAGATCCGCTGATGAAGGGCAGCCATCCGGTAAAGTTGATGGCGCGCCCGCGTCCAAGATCTGGAGCTGCATTCAGGATAACCGTGCTGGCCCCCGTCCGGGAAATGCTGTTCTTTGCGATTGCTCCGTTCTCTGTCATGTAGAGATCGAAGCTGTTGAAGATCATGTTATGCACGCCCTGGCCATTCAGTGTAGCGGCCACGGGAATGGAAGCGCTGGGCGCGGTTGCGGGGCTGGCGATTTTGGTGACCTGAGCGCCGGCCACCGGACCAACATAGAGCGATCCTTCCGGACCAATTGCCAAGGCTGTGGCGACGGTGCCACGACCCTGGGCCAACACGCCACTCTGCGAGATGTTTTCCGTTACGGGGTTAAAGATGAACCTGGCAATTCCACCGAGAGAACCGGAGGCGTCAGGCAAATAAACGTTGATTTGGCCCGGCGTACCGTTCGTCGGGAAAGAGTCTACCGCGGGCTGGCCAGCGATAAAAGCAGCGCTGGGCTTGAAGCAATGCGTGAGTGAAGCCGCGGCGCCGTCGCCGGTGGCATCAATACGGCAGAAGCCCTGGGCTTCATCGGAGACCCAGAAGTGGGTGCCAAGGAAAACCAGGCCGCGCGGGTGGGTGATGCCGGTTACGCGCAATACCGCGCGGGTTGCAGCGAGCGCGCGATGATCGTTGGGTGTAAGCGGAGTGCCGATGCCGGCTGGACTATCCACGATTCCGGCTTCAGCTACGCCGGCTCCGGCGTTGTTGGTTGCGACGAAAGGAAGCACCCAGGCCCTGCCGTCTCGAACGAGAGGAACGGCAACTTCAGGCAGCGGAGCTTCAATGGTGGCGGCATCAGTGATGAGTATATCTCCCGTCGCGGGATCAATGTTCAGACCGCGAGGCAGAGCGTAAGAGAAGTGGAATGCGCTGGGTGGAATTATTCCACCCTGGGTCCAGATCTGGAAGCTGCTGGAGTTTCCAGACAGGAATGCACCCTGGGTAATGTTGGCGCGGACAATTCGTCCACCGTTGCAGAAATACAGCCAGGGAATGCCAGGACCGCCGGGGTTGCTGGAATCCGGCAGAACCGTGGAAGCCATACCCATGGGGAACTGGATGTTCTGGAACTGTAATTTAGCAATGCACTGAGGAGCAATGCTGAGGCTGTTGCCGCTGGGATTGCACGCGGTGGCGTTCACGATCCGCTGAGCAAAACCGGCCTGCACAACCCAGAGATCAGTGCCGATAAAGGCCATGCTGACGAGACGCTTGTCATTGTCAGACTGGCCGACCAATTCCATGCGCAAGGTATTGGCAGGAATCGGCGAGGGAGTGCGCGGGTTGGTGATGCGATAAATATGGCCGCTCTGGAAGAAGGTGACATAGAGCTTGCCATCAGGGCCGATTTTGGCTGATTCAGTGCGGAGTTTTGCTGTTGCTGGACCAAAAGGGTTCAAGCCCGAGCCGCCGTTTCCGATCATGTTCTCAACGTGTGCCGGGTCCCAGATGTTCTGGGTTGGGTTGACGGGATCAATGATGAATTGAAACCGGTTGACGCCTCCGCCCGCGTTGTCCGCGACGAAGACGAATGAAGTGAAGCCGCCGGGAGCAAGACGATCATCCGCCCAGGGCTCAGTCGTTCCGTTCAAGAAGCAGGTGCTCACATTCAAAACACCGGCATCCAAACGGCAGAAGCCGCTCGCGCCATCGCCGACCCAGAAGCTGGTGACGGCGCCGACGCCGCCAGGGCCAGGGATGGTTACCCGGACCATGCCGCGCGGGCGAAACATGCTGGAAGGAGCAACGTTAATACTGTCCGAGGCGAAAGCGCTGGCTGCGCAGATCAAGGTGATAACCGCCATCGCGAGCAAGCGCGTCCAGGAGCAGTGACGGAGCAAGGTCATACCGGGTGTGTGCAAAACCCTTTCCCTGCTTGGGGCCTGCAAAAGTTGGGAGTTCATTGTTTCGGTTCCTCTCTTCTTACTTCCTTGCCATCCTGCTTCTGTAAACACCAGAGGCTGGAAGCGGGTTAAGTTTTTGCAGGCTGTCGGCCGGTGAAAGCCGGCAGCCTGGTTGAAAGTCCTGTTTACCGCGTGATCGTCACACCGGAGGTGATGATGCCACCCGCGCTCGACCTGATGGTGGTGAGAGGCGGAGGCGGCACGTTAGTGAAACGAATCGTGAAGACGCCGGTGGCGAATGGAATCACAGGACCCATCTCGCCGGTATACGGCTGTCCAGTTGCGGCGTTAATCGTTGGGCTCTCGCCATTCGGACCGGCGAGGGTTACGAACAACCTGACTCCAGGAGTGAAGTCGTTCGCGTTAATTACGAGGCGCGCAATCTTCTCGATGTAGCGCACGTGGGCCACGGTGATGAGATCCGACGCTGGGTTCACCACCACGGTGATCGTGGTTGAGCTGGACGGCACACCCGCTACCGAGCTGGTGGCAGTCACGGTGAACGTGAGCGACTGCGGAGCTACCAGGGCCGGCACCGTGGGTGCGGTAAACGTCTGTATGGAGCCATCTGCTGCTCCCGGCGTGAGAACCACGGCCGGACCAGCGGTCTGAGTCCAGGTAAAGGTGAGAGTTCCGCCGTTAGGATCGATACCGGTGGAAGTCAGGGTCACGTTGGCGGCGCTGGGCACCGGGCTGGCCGGGGCTGCGCTGGCGAAGACCGACGGAGCAGTACCCGCCGGAGGAACCACGACTGGAACGCTGAACGTCGTAGTGTTCGCGGTGGTAGTGTTGCCACCGCCGACCGTCAGCGAGAAGCCGAGGCTTAGCGGAGCGCCTACGACCGGAGCGATGAATGTGGCAGTCGGACTGGCCGGGTTAACAATGGTGACTTGCGGATCGCCAGGGCTTACGATCTGGGCCCACAGGAACGGACCGTTGACTGGAGTGCTGCCGGCGGAGCTAAGAGTAACGGTTGTGCCCGCGGTGATCGGCGAGGTTGAACCGCTGAAGCTGGCGACTGCATTGGCGACGCCGCCAGGAGAAACATTGGGCACGCAACCCACGGCCGGCGTTACGTTATCCGGGAAGGGATTGAGCTGGCCAACTGACTGGCTGGTCTGAGGAACGGGAACTTCCGCACGGCGCGCGCCCAACTGAATGAGCTCGCTGTCAAAGACGCTGCCGGGCGCCGGCCACGGCCCTGTGCCGTTGACCAGGAATGGCAGGTCATTGAAGTTTGCGCGCGGCGGCATGTTGCCGGCAACCAGATCTTCAGGGAAGATGAATTCTGGGTTGGGCAACTGGTAATAGTTGAACACGATGCCGTTGTTGTTTACGCCAGCAACGGTGCCGCTAATTTGTGCGCCCACGTTCTGTACCGGGGGCAGGAAAGTGCCGCCGTTGGGACGGAAGCGCCACCGGCCTTTTTTACCGATGAGCGGCAAGCCCTGCTCAATGGGGAAGTTCGATACCCAGGTGGGCAGGCGGAACACCAGGTTGCCATTGCAATCGATATCAATGGCGGAAACATCAATGTTGCGCAACGGATCGGTGGCCATGCCTTCCACCCTGGTGCGGCGCGCAGCTTCCTGCGGGAACGCCGGATCAGGAACGCCACCTGTGCCCTGCAACAATACTTCGATTACTACATAAGCCGGATCAGTGTCCGGGAAAGTAAAGACGCCAACGTTGGCAACCACTTCCGTGGCTGACATGAATGGCACGCCTTTGTCATCCAATTCAAGGGTCGCGATGATGGACACAAAATCGCCAACTTCAAACGGAACTTCCGTGAAGGGATCTTGTGGGAACGGGTTGTCAACCGTCGGCGCATCGCCGGGCGCGTTCATGGTGTAGATGGTCCTGATGGCGCCGGTTTCATTGCGCGGGCGATTGACTTCCGGACACTGGGGATCATCAAAGCCCCCGAGATACGGGTCTGGAGTACCGGTGTTGGTTACACCATCGGCCGCAAGCGCCGTCCAAGCACCAGGCGCGACGCGCGGTATACACATGGGATAGCCGGTCTGTGCGCGGACCGTTGTATTGGCCTGATCGGAGGTAAAACGGGCATCCGGAGACTGGCCCGTGCTATAGCGGCCCTTGTTCCAGATGTTGCCGTTGAAATCAGTTATCTGGATAGCTGGGTCATTGATCTGGACGCGATTGCCGTTGATGGTGAAGCTGCCGTCAGCGTAGTTGAGGGCTTCAATGTAGCCCATCATGCCGTTGACCGACTGCTGTGAGATGAAGACCAGGCCGGCAATATATTGTCCGTTGACGATATTGCCCTGGATGTGTGCTTCATATGTTCCCGGCAACCTCGTAGTGTCAGAGAGGGCCATGCCCGTCTCAGAAGTATTGCCGGTTGGGTTGTTCTCAAAGAGTTCTTCCCAGGTGTTATAGGTATTTGGCAACACCACAATCACGTTTTGCGGAATGCGAATGGTGTCATTGTTGATCTGGATCCAGCCGCCTGCCGTCTTGCAGGCAGCCGGTGTGGGCGCCGCAGGCGTCGGCGTGGGCGTTGCAGCCGGAGAACTGACGCCGGCCGTTGTATCGAGAGTGACGCCAGGAGCCGGAGCGCAAAGGGCGTCTACCGAGGCATACTCGATAAAGCCCAGTTCGTCAAAGCCAATGGGTACGGTCTGTAACGCTGGAATGATAGCCGGCGTTGGGGGCGTCGTCGGCTTGGGCCACTGTGCCTGTGCTGTCACGGCGAAGATCAGCAGCAGAGTGACTACTGCCGCCTTGGAAATCTTTGCTATTTGCTCGTTTACCCTCATTTGTGAAACTCCTTCCGTCAATCTGCTATTTCCCCTGGGTCTACTTCTTCGTCGTGACTTGCGTTTGCTCTGCCTGCTTCCTGCCCACGACTGCAGGCTGGATGCGAGCTAGTTGTGCTGGTTCTTCAACAAGTTCTCAAGGAACGTAGCCAGCGGTTTGCCGCCAGCGCGTCCCACAGCCGGAATCTCCATCAAGTCCGTCATTGCCTGTCCCGGATGGGCGGGATCTTTCTTTACCGGATAACCATTGCCGTCCGACGGGTGACCGTTGGGCGTGAAAAACTGCGGGTGATCAAATGGAGCGGCCTGCGCCACGGTGCGAGGATCGGTCAACCCATTGCGGAGGAAATCCACCAGGTCCTTCTTTTCCTCCAGGGTGAGGCCAAGAGGCTCAATGTCGCCGTCCATGATGTGAATTTCAGAAACTGTCTGGAAATCGCCAGCGCGGTTGTAGAACTCCACCACCTGCTCCAGCGTGAGCTGGCTGCCATTGTGGAAATAAGGAGCGGTCAGGGCGATGTTGCGCAACTGCGGCGCCTTGAAGAAACCGGTACGCGCAATATCGTCCGAGCAACTCAGCGGGGCCTGCGTGATGCCTTCGCCGCGCCGTCCGGGGATCATCATGGTGAATGAAGGATCGTTGCAAACGCGCTGGCGCTGGAACTCACCGTTGGAAAGCGGCAAGGAAGCTACTGGATCGCTGCCGGCCAGGCCGCCATCTTCCGCGCCTGGACGCACACCGATGTGGTAATAGCCGGTGTCATAAACCTTCACGCTCAGGTCAGCCATCACCATGCGTTCCAGCGGGTTCGCGGTCACCGTATCCACCGCGGCGTTGGAAAGCTAAGGTCCACCATGGCACACGATGCAACGCGCCTTGCCTTCAAACAGCGTAAGGCCGTGCAACTGCGCCGGGGTCATGGGAGTGGGCCCAATGGAATAGCTGATCTTTACCGGAACGGTTGATACCGGCGGAGCTTCAAAATTCAGGACGATGGCGCCGGTTGAATAGTTCACGGTACCGTCAATTCCCGCGCCGACAAAGCGGCCAAAACCATCGTCAAAGCCAAACACGTCCTGATCGCTGAAGTCGAGCAGCGGGTTCAGGCCGACGACCGAGATAGTGTAAGGATCAACTCCAGGTCCGAGTTGAACCGTATAAGAATTGCTGTTGTTGTCGCCGATGAGCGTGTAGACCTTCTGCTGTTCCAGATATTTATCGAGCGGAGTCTGGTCAGCGATCAAGGTGCTTTCATACATCTGGATGGCAACTCCCCAGAACAGCGAGAAGTTGTATTCCATCTGGGTATAGCCGGTGGTGCCGTTGGGGCAGGAATCAAACTGGCCGGGATTGGCTTTGCCCTGGATAGTCCCGTCCGTGGCCACACAGAGGTTCTGCTGGAATTTCCACCAGTCAGGCTGGAAAGCCTGGCGGATGAGGGCCGCGTAGCTCGTATTCAAACCTTTGCCGCCCGTATTGGCCAGCGTTCCCAGAACACTGTCTGTTGGATCAACTACCTGTTTTGCCAGCGGAGTGCGTGCCAGCAGCTTTTTGCCTACCTGATGAAAGTTGCGATCGTCGGCGGACATTTCCGTGGAGCTAAGGATCGGCCCCAGAGCTTGTGAGCACAGGGCTGAGTTCTTCATGTTGAGCAGCGCGGGGCCAAGTTCCAGGCCGGTCTCGTCGGTCACCATCAGGTGTGATTGGCCATCGCGCGCGCCAAAAGGATTTGCGCCGTTGCACACGTTCTGGGCGCGGCCATCCCAGAAATTACGGAAGTTGAAAACGGCGTCAACGGTGCTGGGCGTGTTGCGTCCCGTGGTGCGGCGGGTGTTGATGCGCTTGGTTGAATCGGCAGGATCAGGGAGTGAGAAGACTGGATCAGCCACAGTGGAGGTCAACTCCATGCTGTTGCTGGTTATGCCTGTGCTTCCCCCGGTCCCTCCGCCAGTGTTGCCGGTATTGCCGTTGTTTCCGTTTTGGGAGCCTGATCCGGAAATGTGTCCGGGCGCGCGGCGGTTGGGATTGGTAACGCCGCCGCCATTGTGGCGGATAAGGCCGGCGTCGCCGCCGGAGCCGTCGTCATCGCCCTGTATGCCACCGCCGCCTGAATTGCCGGACCCGTCGCCGCCATCGCCTGGGTGAACAGGATTGGTAATTACGATGGTGTCTTTGGTTGTTGCAAATACGCCTTGCGAACCTGAAACGTCGTTCGCATCAGAGATCAGGGTGAGTCCCTGGTCCACGTCGGCAAGTTTGTGAAATGGGAAATCGCCGTCATGGTAACCACCAAAACCGCTTTCCGGTGTTCCCGGATTCATGTGGTAGTTGGGGGCTGGACCCACGTTGAAAGTGTTATCGCCGCCGGCCTGGCCGGGATTGATCTGGTTGATGGCGCGGCTATCCGCGCCGGCATTGAAGTGGCAACTGGCGCAAGCCTGAATGTCGTCGCTGCCGGCCTGCATGTCCCAAAACAGAGCTTTACCCAGGGCGATGGCAGCGGTCTTATCGGCCAGAATTCCTTCCATGCCGAAAACTGGAGGTACAGGAACAGTCGACAGGGGAGCGATGGGGCGGAGTGGAATAACCATGGTCTGAGAACCGCCGGCGCTCTGCGCACGAACGTGGCCGTAATACCCAACGGCAACAACCACTGCTACAATCCATACGAAAATCCGCAGAAAGGCTAGGCGCCCGGAAGACGGTTTCATCTGTTTTTCTCCTAATCGCTTGCGTGCCAGCGGGTGCGCGATACAGTCCTGCCCCAAGTGCACTCCAACTCACATTCTTGTAGGTGGGGGTTAGAACTTCATTAGGTGTGTATTAAATCTTTTAATTCGTTAATGGGAGACGGAAAAGTCTTGATAAGTACTTTAAGAATCATGCGGATGAAGGATTTTTACTGGAGCAGAAAAGTACCCTTGAAAAAGGTGATTAAGGGGTGTTTTTGAGGCCGTTTTTAATCCGATGGGCTATGTCCTAATGCGCGGATGAGTGTGAACCATGGTGCTAAGTAGTATTAGACCACTTGTACTCAATGGGCTATGGGGACGATTTTTACACCATTGGCCGGAAGGAATATGAAGTTGCGCTAAGGTACATCAAGCCCAATGGACTTCATCAGCTCCAAACCATTGCTGGTTGTGACCACGCCGGGGCGCAGACGGTATTCGAAAGAAAGCCTGTCATCGGCAAAGCGTTCCTGAAAGTGTGCGTTGCACACTCTGTCAGGAAAAACTTCTTCCAGCGAGGTCAAGGCAAGATCATGCGTGGTGACCAGGCCAATGGCGCTATTGTGAATCAAGGTGCGCAGGACGCCTTCCGTCCCGGCACGACGGTCATGCGAATTCGTCCCCTGCAACACTTCATCCAGAAGGAATAATGATGGCTGTGCAGCAGAGAGGTCTACCACCTGGCGGAGCCGTTTGATCTCCGCATAAAAGTGAGAGATGCCTTTCTGCAACGAATCAGAGACGCGCATGGAAGCGCCAATCGCCACGCGGGAAAGACGCAATCGCGCGGCCCTTACGGGCGCGCCCATCATGGCCAGCACGGCATTGATGCCCACCACTCGCAGATAGGTGCTTTTGCCGGACATGTTAGACCCACTTACCAGCAGCACCTGTCTTTTGCCGCCCAGGGCAACATCATTGCGCACGCATTGTGCGGCGGGCAACAGGGGATGGCCGAGGGCTTCACCATCAAAACAAGCGGCGTGCTCAGCGGGCGCAAAGTCAGGAAACGGATCGTCAGGATGTTCATAGGCGTAGGCAGCAATGGAAGCCAACGCTTCAATTTCACCCATCACCTGGAGCCAGTCTTCAATTCCTTTGCCGTATTCGCGGCGCCAGCGCTCCAGCGCAAATGCCACCTGCAGGGAATAAAGCAAAGGAACATCCAGCAGGCGGACGAACCAGTTGTGGCGTGAGTCGTCCAGATCAGCCAGCGTGTCCAGACGGGCGATACACGCGGAAGGGGGAACACCATGGAGCATCAGCCGCGCCTGCAATTGCTGGAGCATCGGCGACGAGAATTTTTCCGCTTCAATGCGGCCCAGCAACGCTGCCAGCGAGTCAAGGTTTCTGTGCGTTTCACTGATGCCGGCGAACACCTTTTCCAGACGATGGCGGGCGCGAAACATGATTACGCCATTGACTAATAGAAGAATGATGAAAGGCGTCCACAGCACCATGAAGCCGAAGACCAGAGCGGCGATGTTGCCGACGGCCAACGCGGCGGCCCACCAGAGACCGTCTTTTAGTCCGCTTTCTTCCCGCGCCCACAGAGCCAGCGCTTCAGGATTGACGGCGATAGGTTCGCTTTCACCGGCTACGGCCAGGTCTTCACGCAGGTCGAGTTTGCTCATCAACTCAGTCACCGCAGCCTGGCGCTCCATGATTTCCTGCACGGTGGCGTGGGTCAGCAGCCATCCGGCCAGACATCGGCTGCCCATTTTGGTGCGGGCAGTGGAAAGCAACTGGAAGAGGCTGCCTGGGCCCAGAATGTCCAGATCTTCCGCATATAAATGGAGAGGGTCTTTGAATTCATCTCCGGTTGCGCCGCTGCCCGTCCAGCGGTCTTCCATCCGCGCCAGGCCGCGGCCATAGACCGCCACGGCCCGCTTGGCCAGGGTCAGGGCAAGGACCACTTTCCGGTGGGCGATGACGAGACCTATAAAGAGGAGGACTGGCGCCAGCAGCCAATAAACCGAAGGATAGCCGTACTTTCCGGTGATCCAGCAAAGAGCGACGATGCCAATAAACACCGCTACGCGGATGTTGCCCAGCCAGAGGTGCTTGCGATGAAGACGGGCCGCAGCCAATTCCCGTTGTTGCATGCGACGTTGATACTCACTGTGAGCCTCAAGTTCTTTTGCACTCCAGACACGCGGAGTGATTTCGGGTTCGGCGCCAGCGGGATTGTTCACGATCTATTATTTTGGCTGCTGGGCCGCGCAAATGCAAAGCCCACGGCGCTGAGAAGGTTGGGTTCCTTGAGCGAGGTCCCAACTCAAGCGATGGCGTGCGGAGTGCAACGGCCTGCTGGCCTATGTGGAACTCATCGATATGCCCGGCGGCGATAACCGGTTCATTATGGCGATGGGCGCGGAAACGAAAATCACGCTGTCAGATATCTCTTCCCGCTGTAAATGGCACAAGTTCCAGATATCCAGATTGTCCCGCAAACGGAAAGCATCAGCTACGTGCGCTAATTTCGATCAACAAGACCTGATCTTTTCCTTTGTGCGCAAGAGTGAGGCCCAG
>DATBCN010000187.1:0-2062 GCA_036270475.1 Candidatus Angelobacter sp.
GATCTCTGCCACGGCCAGCGGTTTGACATCATCCTGATAGCTGATACCGTGGAGCCGCGCATGAAAAAAGCGATCACCCATACGGTCCGGCATTATCTTCCGGAAGCGCCCATCCTGCAGATGGGACGTATTCGTCCCGACATCGACGGAGGCAATAGCTTTGTGACGGGCGATTCGCGTGAAGGCGTACTGGGGTCTGTCTTAAAGATTTTGAAGCGGCGCGAAGACATACGGCCCGCCGCGATTTAAATTTTAGCCCGCGCGAGTCCGGCTCTAACCCGCAGACATTATTTTGGGTTTCTTTAAATTCTGGGTCTTTAAATTCTGAGTCTCTAAATTTTGGACCTCTCTAAAATAAAAACTAAAAAAGAGGAACGCTCATACGGTTCCTCTTTTTTTATTTTTGATTGATGGCTGACTCACCCATCTATTTTGGCGCTGACGTTCCCGCATCGGCGGTTTTTAAGCCGATGGCCTCGCCCGAAAGCACCAGTTCAACACGGCGGTTTGCCTGGCGTCCTTCAGCAGTGTCATTGGTGGCAACCGGCGCTGTCTTGCCCAGGCCGCGCGACACGATGGCATTGTCCGCGATCCCCTGTTGCACCAGATAGTCGCGCACGGCCCGCGCCCGGTTTTCTGAAAGCTTCTGGTTGTATTCATCGCTGCCCACGGCGTCGGTATGGCCTTCCACTTCAAGATGCAGTCCTGGGTGCGCGATAACAATTCCGCTGACCTTGGCCAGCCGCTCGCGCGCTCCGGAGAGCAGTTCAAAACTGCCGGTCTTGAAGAGAACGTCAGACATGTTGGCGATCAGGCCGCGCGCGGTGTCGCGCGTGGCTAGAATCGTGTTCAACTGCTGCAGGAGCTGGGCGCGGAGGTCGCCTTTTTCCTGCTCCGCCTGCTGGCGCAGACGGTCGGATTCTTCTGCGGCCTTGCGGGCCTTGTCCGCTTCCACGGCCAGCGCCTGTTTTTGTTGTTCGGCGGCGGCGCGGGCCGCGTCCGCTTCTTTACGGGCGCTTTCGGCTTCCTGACGGGCCTTTTCGGCTTCGGCCTTCATGCGCTCAGCGTCGGCTTGTGCGGCCTGGGCCGCTGCTTTTGCCTGTTCAGCCTGGGCGCGTGCCTGCTCGGCGTCCTGGCGGCGCTTTACTTCATCCAGCGCGTCCTGGCGGGCCTTGGCTTCGCGGTCTTCCGCGGCTTTCTTGTCCGCCGCGGTCTTGGCCTGGGCCTCTTCTTCCGCCCTTTGTTTTACGGCCATCACGCGGGCTTCCTCGGCGGTGCCAACGGTTTCCCGCGCCAGCGTCTCCACGGTGCTTTTGTCGCGCTTCTGGACGTAAGCTTCTTCCGCCTGACGGAGCTGCTGCGTGGCCTTGGTAAGGATGGAGGGCGCGTATTTGTCCGCGGCGGTCAGGTTGGCGATGCGCACCGCGTTGCGCGCTTCAAACAATACGCGCGGTGTTTTGCGGTCAATGCCAAAGATTGCGTCTTGGATTTTGGTGTTGGTGGCTGAATAGGTGCCGCGTCCCAGCAGCTCGTATTTAGCTTCAATGTTTTCCTGGCGGCCAACCGTCGACGCGCCGACTACGTTTTCCATCGCCACCATGTTGCCTGGCTGATTGACGGCGAAGTAAGGCTCGGCGGTCACAATCATGCCAAACGTCTGCATGTCCGTGATGGCCTTCACGCGGCTTGCATTGTGGTCCACCACAAGCTCGCCCAGGTTCACGGCCCGGCCTTCCGGCGAGATGGCCCATAGCACCAGCGAGAGATATTCCAGGCCGAACTTGGTGGGATCGTCGAGGCCGTCAAATTTGGCGTCGATTTCCACGCTGCTCTTCTTGCCCGTGACTTTGGCCTCACCGGAGGCGTTTTGCATAAGCTCCGTTCCATGGAAGTCGACTTTGATGGCGTCGCCGCGCAGGCGGTAATTCACCGCCTTGGTGGTGCGATGCACGGGCGCCGACTGCGGCGCCGCGGATTGGGCCAATGCAATGGCGCTGAACGCAGCCATACTGATAGACAGCAAAAACGCCAGACATTTTTTCATGGCAAGCCTCTTGGTAAA
>DATBCN010000188.1:0-4950 GCA_036270475.1 Candidatus Angelobacter sp.
ACTGGCCGCCACAAATGAGCGGCAGTTCCTGCATGTAGATTCCATAAGCTTGCTGTGCTCTGGGCTGAGCCTACGCCGGAACACGCCGTAATCGTGGGACTGTCTGGGTCCTCCGGGGGGAGTCTTCATGGAATTCTCTCCGAATCGTGGTTCAAATCATGACACAAAGTGAGCGAAGAAGAAACGATTAATTCGCTGGAGGGATAGAGAATGCAGGGAGAAAGGCCGGAAACGGAAACGCGGCAGAAAAGGCGGAGGAAAGAAACCAGAAATCCGGTGTCAAATACCCTGGCGGAAGGGGTGACGCTTCCGCCTGAAAAAGGGATTGAGATAGATCAGCAAAGCTAACTCTGTGATCCTATTTGCCGGCAAAAGACTCGGCGGCATTTGCAGCCAAAGCATTTTGTTTCTTATGGTTAGCTTCAATAATCTTCATTTCATGCCAATCGTAAGGGAATTCCTTACCACATCCCAGGCACGCTACATAGGTACCAGTAAGCTGGGCGGCTTGTGAGAGCCTTTGGCCCGGCCTTTTGGTAATGGGAAAACTGAAATTCTTGTGGCTGCAACCGAACAATACGTCGAGCAAACTGGCCATATATCACCATCCCTGATTGCGGGGGGTTTTAACCCCCGGAAGCATTTACTTGTCGACTCAGGCAACATTGTACTTCAGGACATGACCCAATGTACACATTAGTTCATATATCCTCTGTACCGTTACATTAGATTCGGAGTACCTGAAAAAGGTTCGACAGCCAAAGTGATTAATTTTTTGAAGTTTGAGATGATGTAAAAATTACAGTTTATCGCCTATACATATAATAATAAAAGGGATGGTTTTTATGAAGAGAACTTTTTCCCCGATTTGCTATCGCGGCACTTGGTCATAATGGCCTGATGGAGGCGGTTTCTGAGGTCGTCTGGCAGCTCATAAAGCTTGTTGTCGCGGTAAATCTCGATGGTTTTCTGGGTGGTATTCATCACCACATGGCATTCGTGGCACCAATGGAGGTGTTCATCCAGTTCGATCCGCAGGTTGTCGCTGATCTTGCCGTCTAAATAATCGGTCAACTCTTTCAAAAACTCAGTGCATTTCACCGTTGGCCGTCTCCGCCCTTTTGGGACTTAAAATATTTTGCCAGACGCTCACGAAGCTGCAAACGGGCGCGCAACAGCCGGGATTTGACCGCAGGTACGCTCAATCCCAGCATTTCCGCTGTTTCCTCCGTCGACATGCCTTCAACGTCCCGCAACACGAATACCGTCCTGAACCCCGGCGAAAGCCCCTGAATCGTCTTTTTCAGGATATCGCCTAACTCTGAGGTCCCATAATTCTGTTCCGGATTGGGTGCCCAGTCCGCGACTTCACGCGGGATGGAGCCGTCCTCTGTCTCCACGTCTTCATCGAGTGAGACAGTCCGGTCATTGCGCCGCTTGCGCAGCCGCATCAACGCTTCATTTACGGCGATTCTCACCAGCCAGGTGTAAAACTTTGAGTTCCCCTGGAACTGCTCTAGGTTCTGGTACGCCTTAAGGAAAGCGTCCTGGACCACGTCCTGGGCGTCTTCCTCGTTATGCGTGATGTGCTGCGCGATCCGGAAGACATTGCGGTCATATCGCCGCACCAATTCACTGAATGCCTCCAGGTCGCCTTTCTTGGCTGCCTGGACGAGCGCCAGTTCGCTGGTGATGCCTTCCTCGGCCTTCTTTTGGATGGTTTCCATGCCGCTCCGACTCAAAATTAATTTACTATGTTCTGCGCCCCAAAAGGGGCAAAGGGAGAAATAATTGTTCCGGTCTTAGTAAGACTCCGAATGTGACGTTTTGTTACAAAAAGCCCTCCAAAATCCTTATGAAAAAAAACCGCTCTCTTTTTTTATTGACGTTTGTTTTCCTGGCATTGGCGACCGGATGCCGGTCCACTCCCTCAGGCCCTCGCGTTCAGGTGGTGATGAAGAAATACAGCATTGAGCCGGCCGTCATCCATGTAAAAGCCGGTCAGACCACCGTGCTTGAGGTTTCCACAGCGGATGTCCAGCATGGTTTTGACGTGCCGGATATGGGCATTAAAGAGCCAGTCCGCTCGGGGCAGCCGGCGTTGGTTGTTTTGAAGTCGCCGCCCAAAGGCGAATATAAAGTGGTTTGCGGTATTATTTGTGGCCCGCACCATGACGATATGGTGGCCAAGCTGGTGGTGGAATAAGGTTGCGGTGATCGTCACGTTGTCCGCACGCGGCGGAACGGGACTTTCCTGCTGGTAACGATTAAGTTACTACAGGCACCAGCTCTTGAGCAGTCTCGCGGGTTCATACGGACCGTTTAGCCCTTATAATCACGCAAGGAATGCCACGTCCGACTGAAATCCAGAACATTATTGAAGAGGCGGTTGCTGAGGTGTTTGACGCAGCGCTGCCCCGGCTGCGCGCTGAAATCGTGCGCCGTGCCGTAGAGGTGCTGGAACTGATGGCGCCCGCTCCAGGCTCATCACCCAGCGATCTGCTGAACGCCGCTTCGTCCGCCATCCATGAATCGGCGACGCAGGCAGAGATCCTGCGCCATTTGCTGGAAGGTGAAGCGCGTTTTGCCGGGCGAGTGGCCTTGTTCGTGGTGAAAGGCGGCTCGGTCAACGGTTGGCAGGGAATTGGGTTTGACGATAATGAAGCCATCAAAACCGTGAGCCTGAATGCCAATTCGGGACTGGTGGGTAAAGCGATTCAAAGCAGAAATCCCGCGGGCGGCGCGACACAGGAATTTGATGCGGGCTTTGTCAGCACCATGAAAGCTCCAGCAGAAGATCAGTGCCTCGTGCTTCCCCTGGTAGTGAAGGACAAGGTTGCTGCCGTGATTTATGCCGACGGAGGCACGGCCCAGGGCGGCACGCTGGACGCTTCAGGGCTGCAGTCTCTCACCCGGTTCGCCGCAGTGTGGCTTGAGCTTACGGCAATGCGGAAAGCTGGCGGGGTGGCCGCGGAAGAAGCTCCTCCGGCCCAGCCAGTTGCCGCCGCGGCCACGGCAACCGCACCTGCGCCAGCGGCTCCCGCTGCGGAAGAGGACGAGCTGCATAAAAAGGCCCGCCGCTTTGCCAAATTGTTAGTGGAAGAAATCAGGTTGTACAATCAACCCAAGGTGGATGAGGGCAGACAGCAGAAAGATCTTTATGAACGTTTGAAGGTGGACATTGAAAAGAGCCGGGCCACCTATGCCAAGCGTTATGCTGAGTCGCCCGTTGCATCCGCCGATTACTTTACGCAGGAGTTAATCAGGATTCTTGCGGACAATGACATTTCGCTCATGGGCGCGGGCTTTCCGCGATAGTTAAATCAGTGCCGGTCAGACGTCTTTTAATTTTTCTCTTCGTGATTCTGGTGTCATTGCAGGCGGGTTCATCCGGCCAGACATCCAGAAAGCAGACCCCTTCCACCAAGGCCAAAAAGAAAGGCGCGACTGCGTCCACGCAGAAGACCACAGCGGCCTCGCGCAAGCTCGGCCATATCAAGCGCGCGTTTGTTGCTTCATCCGATCTGCGGCCCATGGCGCAGCAGCTTCTGGAAAACCGTTCGCCTCAGGCATATGCGGGCGTGGAAGCTTATGCCCGCAAGCACGCCAAGGATGATGCCGGTTCGCTGGCCTGGCTGGTGGTGGGCTATGCCCACTATCTCGACAAAGACTATGCAAGCGCCAGATCGTCCTGGGAGCGCTCCGCGCCGCTAACTCCGCTGCTGGGCGATTACCTTGACTATCTGCAGGCGGCAGCCTATCAGGGTGAAAACAATCCTGCAGCCGTGGTGCAAGCACTGGATGGTTTTGATCAAAAGTATCCGGATTCACTCCAGGCACACGATGCAGCCATGCTTTATGCCGGTGCGCTCATGGCGGCGAATGCACCACAACGCGCGGCCGCCTTTCTGGAAAAGCATCGCCGACCGCTAAAAGCAGATATCGAAATCACGCTGGCGCGGGCTTATCTTGCTGCTGGAGACAAGAGCAAAGCCTCTGACATTTTCCATAAGCTGTATTTTGAGATGCCCACCAGCGCAGAGGCGGAAGCAGCGGCAATCGAACTGCGCGCACTGGGAGAGATGCAGCCCGCCGGCAGCTTTGACCAACGGCACATCCGCGCCGGGTTGTTGACCAAAGCGAGACGCTATCAGGATGCGCTCAATGAACTTAGCCCCCTGGTGGAGCAGGCCCCGCCGGAGAAAATGCTGGATCTGCAGGCTGAATTTGCCACGGCGCTTTATCGGGTAAAAAAGCGCGACGACGCGCAACATCTCTTTGACAGCATCGCGCAGAACCAGTCAGCCAGCCTAAACACCAGGGCGCAGGCGCTCTACTATCTGGCCGAGCTTGCCCGTGAAAAAGATGATGGGCAAAAGAACCGTGACTACGTCGCGCAGTTGCGCACACTGGCCCCGGACAGCCAATGGATGACAGACGCGTTGTTCTCCGCGGGCAATATGTACATGCTGCGCCGCGACTATGAAGTGGCCGTGCCTTTTTATGCGGAGATTTACCAGCGCCAGAAAAACGGTACGCTCTCGCCCTATGTGCATTGGAAAACGGCGTGGCTCACATATCGCATGGGCAAGAGAGAAGACGCCCGGCGGCTGTTTCAGGAACAACTGGAAATTTATCCGGGCTCGCCGGAGGTCACCGCGGCCCTCTATTGGCTTGGGCGCATGGCGGAAGATGACGGCAATAAGCCGTTGGCCGACGTCTATTTCAGGAAGCTAACGGGAGATTACCGTTATTTCTATCACGCCAATCTGGCCCGTGTGCGCATGAATGTACCTCGAGGGCCGGAGGCTGGCGAGCCGCCGCCAAATCCACCGTCGTTCGAGAAACTTCCACGACCTGCCGCGCCGCCACACGAATGGGAGCTACCCACCGACAATATCCGCGCGCAAAAAGCCCAGCTTTTAGCGAACGCCGCACTCTACGAATATG
>DATBCN010000189.1:0-13246 GCA_036270475.1 Candidatus Angelobacter sp.
GTCAGCCGCGGCAGCGGCTTCAAACATTTTGCACATACCCTTCAATGTATGAGCATTCAGGTGGACCTGGTCTGCCTTCTTGTCAGACCGCGCTGCTTTCATCGCGGTCAGGACCTTTTCTGATTCCTCCGGGAACATCTGGACAAGGCTCTGCAAGAGTTCCTGGTTGCCGCCGAAACGCCGCAGCATGTTTTCCTTGTCTATACCAGGACTCGGTGGTGAGTTTGATGGAGATGTCTTTGGCGGCTGTGCGGCGGGGCCAGAGTTGCGCAATAGCGCGGCTTCCAGTTCGTCCCGGCTGATCGGTTTTGAAACATAATCGTCCATTCCGGCGGTGAGACATTTCTCGCGATCTCCAGTCATGGCATTGGCTGTCATGGCAACAATGGGCACCCGAATTCCTGTGACAGCCTGACGCTGTTTGATCAATCTTGTTGCTTCAAGCCCATCCATTTCCGGCATATGCATGTCCATCAGGATCAAATCAAATTCCTGTTGTTGATGCGCTTCCACCGCCAACCGTCCATTGCCAGCCACGATAACAGTGTGGTTGCCCATTTCAAGCATGCCAATGGCGACTTTCTGGTTGTAAACGTTGTCTTCCGCCAGCAAAATGCGCAGGGGCCGCAATCCCATGGCAGGACTCTCCTTGATGCGTCCGGTTAGTTGCTCGCTTGCTGCGCCGCCGTTTTTGCTAAGTATTCTCAGCAGCAAATCCAGCAAATCATTTTTGGCGACCGGCTTTATCGCGTATTCAGAGATGCCGAACTCCTGGCACCGTTGCGTGGCCCCCATTTGCTCGGCCGAAGTAAGCATCATGGCCTTGCCGACCTTGAGTTCCTTGGCGCTGCGAATACGTTCCAGCAAGGCAAAGCCATCCATCTCCGGCATGTGCCCATCCACGATAATCAACGGATAGGTCACGCCATTGCCGATCGCTTTGTACAGAAGCGCCAGGGCGTCAGGCCCGTTCTCTGCCAGGTCCACCTTCATTCCCCAGGCAGTGAGCATTTTTACCAATATGCAGCGGTTCGTCGCATTATCATCCACTACCAGGACGCGCGTGCCACGCAGTTCTTCCGGACTGGCAGTTACTTGTGTTTCCATTGTCTCCCTCGACGGCTCAAATTTCGCGGTGAAGTGAAACACGCTGCCAACACCTACCTTGCTCTCCACCCAGATGCGGCCCTTCATCAACTCAACCAGCCGGGTGGAAATGCTCAGTCCCAGACCCGTTCCGCCGTAGTGCCGAGTGGTGGAGTTATCAGCCTGTTCAAAGGCCACAAAGATTTTTGAAAGCTTGTCCGCCGGAATACCGATTCCGCTGTCTCTTATGGCGAAATGCAGGGTCAGGCCCTCTGCCTTTTGCTCGCGGCTGACCGTCAGCACCACCTCGCCGTGATCAGTAAACTTGATCCCGTTGCCCGTCAGGTTAACAATGATCTGGCGCAATCTCCCGGGATCGCCAATCAGATACTCCGGCACGTCCGGCTCCAGTTCAAACGCCAGTTCCAGGCCTTTTTGATGGGCCCGCAGGGAAAGGCCTTTCATGGCATCGGCAATCATCCTGTGGAGAGGAAAAGGATGCGGATCAAGGCTCAATTTGCCTGCCTCAATCTTGGAAAAATCAAGAATGTCATTGAGCAGGAACAGCAGCCCGTCGGCGCAGGACTTGACCACTGCCAGATACTCGCGCTGGGTGGCCGAAAGGTCTGTATCCAGCGTAAGTTCGGTCATGCCGAGAATGCCATTCATCGGCGTTCTGATTTCGTGGCTCATGTTGGCCAGAAACTCACTTTTCGCGCGGCTTGCGGCTTCGGCGGCTTCTTTTGCGTTCTCAGCCACGCCTTTGGCGCTCTCCAGTTGGGTGTTCACGGCGCGGATTTCTATGGTCCGGGCGGCGACTTCTTCCTCCAGGGATTCGCGATGACGCCGCAATTCACTGTCGCGCTGGGCGATTGACGCCAGCATTCCATCAAAGCCCTCAATCAGCATGTCAATTTCTTTGTAGCTGCCCTGAACATCGCCAATGGAATAGTCCGCGCTCTGCCGGATGGATCCCGCGCGCTGGGCCAGCGCAAAAATGGGGCCGGAAATGGTGTGCTGCAACCGTGACGCGAGCAGGTAGGCAAACACCATGGCCACAAGAAGCATGGCGAAGGAGATGGCCACGTACCGCACTAGGAGCGCATTCAACTCTCCCAGGTCGCGCTGCAAATAGACCGTGCCAATGCGCTGGCCGTTCACGGAGATGCCAAGCGTTACGTGTACGTGGCCGTTTTGAATTCCCCTGGTGTCTGACGTCACCTGGCCAGGAACTTCAGCGCTGTTGATTTCCGGCCGCAGATAAGTTGCAAAAGGCTTGCCGGTCTTGTCATAAATCCGCGCGGCCATCACATAAGGGCTTGCCTTGAGTGCGGCCAGGGTCTCTTCACCCGCCTGCGCATCGTTAAATGAAAGGGCCGCGGCGCTGTTGGCGCCAATCAAGTCACCCACCAGCATCATTTCATCCAGCTTTGAATGGCGGATGGAGATCGTCTCATAAATGGAAAAACCGCAGCAGGCCAACACCAGGACCACGCCACAGGTCAGCATTACCATGGCAACGAGCTTGCGCCGGATAGATTTGTTTTGTCGCTGATTCATTTTGTTCCTGTCACTGCCTGCCTGCGCGTACAAGAGAGGCCGCCGCCAGCAGCCGGGGATTGATTTTGAGATGGGCTTGTTCGGCCGAGTCCGTATTGATCTCAAATATGATCCGGGTGTTCTGCAATCCGAGGTTAAGGGTCCCGCCCTTGCGGGCGAACCCGGGAATCTCCGCGACCAGCGCAATGGGAAGTCCTTTGGCTGATTCAATGAGTTTCTCTTGCAACTTTTCCGCGCTTGCGCCCAGGAAAACCAAATGGCACCCGGCAAGTTCCTGTGGGCCTTTCATTCTGTTGACGGTAATCTTGTGTCCGCCAAACTGCTTGCTTTGTGCCGAACGTTCCAGTTCGTCGCCCGTGGCACTGCGGCCCAGAAGACAAAAAGTAATAGGGGACGGCGCCGGTAAAATGGTCCCCTGCGGCCATTGCATGAAACCGACAAGGTTGATGAGAGCATCCGCTTTGATCTGGTCCTGTGAGTACCCTTGCCCGCTCGTGCGCGGCGCCAGCGCCAATATTCCGCAAATCAATAGGAGAAGCGAGGCCCTCCGGCCATCATTATTTAAGCGCATACCCAGCTTCTCCTGGCAGCTTGTTTTCCAGCTTGAGTATTTTGAGTTGTGGCGGCAGGTTTTTGGGAATCATGAAGGCGATTCCGCCAGGAGCCGCCAGCAAATAGCGCTCCGCCTGGAGATTGCTGGAAAGCGCGAGCGGAGGTTCCGCGGCTTCTCCGCGAAACACCTTGGCCCGCCAAAGTTCCGCAAAATCCTTGTTGTTGGTCTTTAGCAAGGTGGAAAGCACATCATCGCGCTCGCGCGAACCAGGTTCACGCAGCACAAGCTTTACCTGGACATTTCCTTTCCAGAACCTGCGGTCTCCGGTCAACATCTTGCGCAGCTCCGGCAGTGAAAGTTCATTGACCGGGTTTGCGGCATTTACCACCACCGCAATGTCCCCCGCCACTTTAGCGCCCTGTGAAGCATGGAGGTTGCCCAGCGGCAGAGCGAGCATCAGTAAGGATCCGAAAATGTATCCTGGCATTCTCATGGTTGGTCTCAAAACGCAAACGAGAGCTGGGTCCCCAAGGAATTCACCGGCCCCAGTACCCGCCGCATGGTCCGGCCATATTCAATCTTCAGCGCGGCAAATTCATTCAGGTCATAACGCAACCCGGCTTTTGGCCCATGTAGAAGGCCAACGTCAGGAAATAGCGGGTCTTTGCCCGGTACGTTGACGTATTCATATCGAAAATAAGGGCGGTAGTTGCCAAAGCGCCTGGATATCTGGGAATAAAAACCAGGAGTGTTAATAGCGGCGCTGCCTTCAGGCGAATGACGCAACAACACTGCTTCATTCAAAAACTCAAAGCGGCTGTTCAGATAGACGGCGTGGGCAGAGAGGATGTCTTCCGTTACATTCGGACGGCCCGGGGGCGTCACGTGGTCATGGTAGTTGGTGAACCCGAACTGCAGCCCAGGCACGCGATCAGGCCGCACAAAGAAGCCAAGGTTGAAGGCCTTGCCATTGTTGTCATCGGTAACGTTTTGCACTGGATTCACGCCGTCACGAGGGTTCCGTCCATTGCCAATTTCGGCAATGTAATGCAGCCCCAGCTTGTTTGAGACGGTGCCAATTGCGCTTACGCCGACGGTGTGAACGGGCAGGATCCCGCCGCCATCTTCAAAAGCGAAAAGAAACGGACGTCCTAACGCGGTTTGCATCAAGGCGCTGTGATGGTATGCGGTGTTGTAGTAGCCGATATCAGTGTGGAAGCGCCCGAACTGAAGATTCAGCCGGTCATTCACGGCATAGATCAGCTCCATACGCTCCAGGTCAATGCCGAAGTCATTGGTGCCATGGTCCGCTTCAATGACTGTTTCCGACAGAAAAGTGGCTTTATCAGTCAAGCGTGACGTAATAAATAGATTGAACTGGCCTAGCGCAAAAGAATTGGTGCTTCCCTTTAAGTCACTCGTGTTCCAGCCAACATCTCCATAGCCGTGCAACTGAAACCGGGGCGAATTAACCGTCTCAGCGCCGTGTCCTGGCATGGACATGGCTTGTGCTCCCTCGGATTCCTGGGCCGGCTCCGCCGCCGGCAGCTCTACTGTGCCAGGCGCTTTTTCAGAGAGGTCCTTTACCTGGACTTTCAGCGCCGTGACCTGCCCTTCCAGATCCTGAAGACGTTGCAGAAGCGCTTTTAGGTCCTCGGCACTGGTGCTTGATGGTGTTTGTTGAGCAGTCGCATTTCCCGGGAGAATGGCAACCGCGGTCGCAAGCAGCAGGACGCGGACAAACAGCAGGCAGAAGCGGGGAGTTCTTTCAAACATGACAAAAATCCTTGTAAGGTGCTGGAGTTGTAATCGGCTGACGAGCGCCTGACCATGGTTACTTTTGGGCATGGGCCTGCGCGGCGGAAGCGGGAATGTTGTCCTGAAATTCCTTTCGCGTTCTCTATTTAGGTATTGAATGGTGGCGGATTGCTACCTGACATTTGTATCGGCAGTCCGGCGAGGTCAGTAGGAGCCAATTTTGCCGGACTGCGATTACTTTGGTGCAGTCCTGTTCAGGTGTTCGGTTGAGAAGCGAAACATGCGATCTATTCATCTGGCGGGTCCTGGGCCCGAGGCAGGCGTCACGCTCTGGGGACGAATTGAACGGGTTTCGACGAAACAGATTTCGGCTGCAAGGTTCAAGCAACTGCTTAACAAATGACGTTGTTTTAACAATGTATTAACAATCGTCTGCTAGTTTCCAAGGATGCAAACCGCGCCCGAGCACAGACCTTCCTCCGATGCAGAGATGTCAGAAGAGCCGGACGTTAAGGAGCCTGCCCAGGCTGGGAGTGACAAGCTGAAAGTTGTGCCCAAAAGCCGCGTGGGTGCGCGGGAAAACGTGATTGCCGACCGCGTATTCAAAGGCCTGGTCGTCCTTTGTGCCGTGGCCATCCTCTCCATCGTTGGCCTGATCGTGATTGAGTTGCTGCGCGAATCACGGCCTTCCATGACAAAATTCGGGCTCAAGTTCCTGGTGAAACAGATCTGGGACCCGGTTGCCGAGGATTTTGGCGCGCTGCCTTTTATTTATGGCACCATCGTTTCTTCTCTTGTAGCGCTTTGCATTGCCGTCCCACTCTCGGTTGGCACGGCACTTTTTCTAACAGAACTATGCCCCCGGCGGCTGCGCGGAATTCTCTCTTTACTGGTAGAACTGCTCTCGGCCATTCCCAGCGTGATCTATGGACTTTGGGGCATCTTTGTTCTCTCGCCTTTTCTCCGCGTTTACGTGGAGCCGTTTCTGGGTAAATATTTTGGATGGACTGGCCTGTTCACCGGCCCAAAATACGGTTGGGGAATGCTGGCTGCCGGGGTGATTCTGGCCATCATGATCCTGCCCATCATCGCTTCCATCACACGCGAGGTAATTACCGCGGTGCCGCGTGTTCAACGCGAAGCGGCGCTGGCGCTGGGCGCAACCAAATGGGAGATGCTGCGCATGGCCGTACTGCGCAATGCGCGGCCGGGAATTTTTGGCGCAGTCATTCTTGGCCTGGGACGCGCGCTGGGTGAAACCATGGCTGTAACCATGGTCATTGGCAACCGGCCAGAAATTGCAAAGTCACTCTTTGCTCCGGGACACACGCTGGCCAGCGTGATCGCGAATGAATTTTCCGAGGCTGTGGGCGCTACATATTTAAGCGCGCTGGTGGAGATGGCCCTGGTACTCTTTGTTGTAACCTTGATTGTGAATGCGCTAGCCGGGCTGCTGGTTTGGTCCATCACCCGGGGAATGCCGGCGAGGGCCCTTGCCTAACTCATCCCAAAATATTTCCTGGTACAGAAGGCTTTCCAACGGACTGGCGCTTGGCCTGATCACATCTGCCGCGCTGATAGTGACGGTGCCGCTGTTCCTGATTTTGGGAACAGTGATCTATCGCGGCGCTGCTGGGCTGAACTGGGCGTTTTTCACCGAGATACCCAAGCCTGTTGGAGAGTTGGGCGGCGGCATGGCAAACGCAATTGCCGGTTCCGTCATGATGTTGGGAATGGCCAGCCTGATCGGCGTGCCATTGGGGATCGGCGCAGGCGTGTATCTTGCGGAATATGGCCGCGACAAATGGGGCAACATCGTCCGATTCACCGCGGACGTGCTGAACGGCGTGCCTTCCATCGTAATTGGCTTGACTGCCTACGCCATGGTAGTGGTAGTGCAAAAACATTTTTCCATGCTGGCCGGCAGCGTAGCGCTGGGCATCATGATGATTCCCACCATTTCCAGGACCACGGAAGAAGTGCTGCTTCTGGTGCCGCAATCGATTCGCGAAGCCGCGCTGGGGCTGGGCATTCCACGGTGGCGGACCATTCTTTCCGTGGTGCTGCGCACGGCCAGCGCAGGGATTGTAACCAGCATCATGCTGGCTTTCGCGCGTATTGCCGGGGAAACCGCTCCGCTGATATTTACGGCCTTCGGCAATCAATACTGGAACGCCAATATCAATCAACCGACGGCGGCCCTGCCGCTGCAGATCTACTCATATTCCGTAATGCCCTATGACCAGGCGCACCAGCAAGCCTGGACCGGGGCCCTGGTATTGATCTCAATGATTATGTTTACTGTCATCATCTTCAGATTTATTGCCAGCCGAGGCACAATCAAGGGGGCCAGCTAAATGGACACTGGCATTCACGTGAAAGACCTGAACGCCTGGTTCGGCCCCAAGCAGGCGCTCTTTGGCATTGGCATGGAAATACCAGCCAAGAAAGCCACCGCCATCATTGGGCCTTCCGGGTGTGGCAAATCCACCTTTGTCCGCTGCCTGAACCGCATGCATGAAACGCTGCCGGACACGCGCGTTGAGGGCACGGTCTCCATTGGCGATCTGGACGTCTACGGAAAAGGCGTTTCACCGGTATGGATACGCCGCCGCGTTGGCATGGTTTTTCAAAAGCCCAATCCATTTCCGACCATGACGATTTATGACAACGTCGCTTCCGGACTCAAGCTCAACGGGTTTCGCAATCGCCGCGAATTGGACGTGATCGTGGAGCGCTCACTGAAACATGCCGCTCTATGGGACGAAGTGAAAGACGACCTGAAGAAAAAATCCGGCGCCAGCCTTTCCGGCGGCCAGCAGCAGCGGCTATGCATTGCGCGCGCTTTGGCGGTGGAACCAGAGGTCCTGCTGATGGACGAACCGGCTTCCGCGCTTGATCCGATCTCCACGGCAAAGATTGAAGACCTTATTTTTGAATTAAAGAAGGAATACACTGTGGTGATTGTGACCCACAACATGCAGCAAGCGGCGCGCGTGGCGGACTTTACGGCGTTCTTCCTGATGGGATATATGGTGGAGCTGGATAAGACCGAGAAAATGTTTACCAAACCTTCCGACAAGCGCACGGAAGACTACATTACCGGGAGGTTCGGATGACGCGCACACGGTTCCATCAGGGTCTTGACGATTTAAAACAGAAGCTGCTGGCCATGGGCGGCCTGGCCGAGCAGGCTGTGGAACGCGCCGTTCGCGCCTATCAGGGCCTTGATATCTCCCTTTGCCAGATCGTGCTGCGCGATGAATCCAAGATCAATGCCGCCGAGCGCGATGTGGATGAAATGTCCATCGATCTGCTGGCGATGCAGCAGCCCATGGCCATTGACCTGCGCTTTATTGTTGCCTGCATCAAGATCAATGCTGACCTGGAGCGGGTAGGTGATCAGGCTGTGAACATCGCAGAGCGCGTAATGGACCTGGCGTCGCGCCCCGATCCCGGACTCAACGTGGATATCCCGCGCATGGCGCAGCTCACCATCAGCATGGTCCACGATGCACTGAACGCTTTTCTCACTGCGGACGTTGACCTGGCCCAGACCGTGCTTGAGCGTGACGATCTTGTAGACAATATGAATCGCGAAATCTTTGAGGCAGTGGATATTGCCATGGGCAAATCATCCGGCGACCATCGCAACCTGCTGGACACTCTGATCGTGGCCAGAAACCTGGAACGAGTCGCCGACCATGCCACAAATATTGCCGAGGACGTAATCTTCTGGGTACGTGGCGCTGATGTTCGGCATCACGCCCAAGGCTAATCCTTACTGACCAATATACCCGCTAGATTAAAGTAAAGATTTAAGATCATGGATTTGCCTTGACCTCTGCCTAACCACGAAGCCAATTACAATGGATGCTAGGCGAAAATCTTCGACCAACGGCTCCAAGCCCGCTCCCATCCAGCGTATGAACCGACCTGTATCAGATCCGTCACTTTACATTAACCGTGAAACCTCATGGCTTGCGTTCAACCGGCGCGTCCTGGAGGAAGCCGCTGACGAAGCGAATCCCCTGCTGGAGCGGGTCAAGTTTTTGGCCATCTCAGCCAGCAACCTGGATGAGTTTTTTGAAGTGCGGGTGGCGGGACTGCTGCAGCGCATTGAAGAAGGTTTTATTGATTCCGGGCCGGACGCGCTGACAGCACAACAAGAGCGGGAGTTAATAGCCCTGGAGACGCATGAGTTCGTCCAGGAACAATACGACTGCTGGAACCAAAAACTGCTGCCGGCGCTGGCCCGCGAGAATATCCGCGTACTCGACTTGAAGGACCTAGCCCCCGAGCAGGAAACGTTTATTGACTCCTACTGCGAACGGGAGGTTGATCCGCTGTTGACGCCGGTCACGGTAGATCCGGCGCACCCCTTTCCCCGCGTTTTAAATAAAGCGCTGTGCATTGCATTGCTGCTAAAGCGCAAACGGCGGGCCAGCGGAACTTACATGGGAGTCATTACCGTCCCCAGGGCGCTTCCCCGGCTGGTGCGATTGCCCTCCCGCAACGGCACTGATTACGTTTTTCTTGCCGACCTGCTTACCTACCATGCGGCAACAATGTATCGCGGTTATGAGATTGTATCCGCGGCGTCGTTTCGCGTTACGCGAAACAGCAACCTGTATCTGGAAGAGGAAGAAACGCGCAACCTGCTTGAATCCGTAAGAACAGAGCTACACCGCCGGCGCAAGGGTGATGCTGTGCGTCTGGAGATTGACGCCAATGCCAGCGCCGAGATCGCCAAGCGCCTGCAACAAACGTTTGAACTTGAGGACTGGCAGATCTTCCACACGCAGGGGCCGGTAAATCTTTCGCGCCTGTTTAATTTTTATGAAATCGAACGGCCGCAATTGAAGTTCCGCACTTTGGTGCCCCGGGAGCTGCGCCTGCCCGCCAGCAGCAATAATATTTTTACCGAGTTGCGCAAACACGATGTCCTCCTCCACCATCCTTATGACTCTTTTGATGCGGTGGTGGATTTTATTGAGAGCGCGGCCAGCGATCCTGACGTGATCTCTTTGAAGCAGACCATCTACCGCACCAGCCGCGATTCACCCATTGTTGGAGCGTTGATCTCAGCCGCGACCGCGGAAAAAGAAGTTACCGCCGTCCTGGAGTTGAAGGCCCGCTTTGATGAAGCTTCCAACATTCAGTGGGCGCGCACGCTGGAAGACGAGGGCGTACAGGTCTATCACGGGCTGGTGGGGCTGAAGTCGCATTGCAAGCTTTGCCTGTTGGTGCGCCACGATCCTGACGGAGTAACGCGGCGCTACGCGCATATCGGCACCGGGAATTACAACCCCACGACTTCACGTTTTTATACTGACGTGAGCCTACTGACGGCGTCGCCGGAGATCACTTCCGCGGTGCATTCGGTATTCAACTATCTCACTGCTTATTCTGAAGCGCCCAGCTATGCTCCGCTGGCCATCTCGCCCATCAATCTTGCGGCCACCACACTGGCGCAAATCCATCGCGAGGCTGAGCACGCGGCCAGTGGACGGCCCGCACGGATCATCGCGAAGATGAATTCCCTGCTGGACAAGAACGTGATTGAAGGTTTATACCGGGCGTCGCAGGCGGGAGTGTCTATCGACCTCACGGTCCGGGGCATGTGTTCACTGCGGCCCGGAGTGCCTGGAGTAAGCGAGAACATTGTCGTCCGCAGCGTGGTGGGCCGGCTGCTGGAACATAGCCGTATTTTTTATTTTGAAAATGGCGGTGACGACGAAGTTTACATTTCCAGCGCCGACTGGATGCCGCGCAACCTGTATGAACGCGTTGAGGTGCTGTGCCCAGTGCTTGAACCGTCACTCAAGCAGCGGATGAAAAGCGAGATACTGGCTGCCTATCTGGCGGACAACGTGAAGGCCCGTTTTCTGGACCGTAATGGGCGTTACAATCGGGCCATACGGCGGCGCGGTGACGTGAGTTTTTCCTCCCAGGACTTTTTGATCGCCGTGGCAGAAGGCACGGCAACGGCCGCCGACATACCTGGGCCGGTATTCCCGCGGGCCGTTTCATCGCAACGAAGAAAAAAACAGGTGGTGTCCCGATAGCTTATGCTTCTCTACTTTTTGCGCCACGCTTCAGCAGGCAAGACCATGCTCAATCCTAAAAAAGACGAGCGCCGTCCTTTGGACGAAGAAGGGCTTCTGCAGGCGCGTTATATGGGACGCCTGCTGGCGAACCTTGACGTGCAGGTGGACCAGATCGTCAGCAGCCCGCTGAAACGGGCGCGGCAAACCGCGTCACTGGTGGCCAATGAACTGGCATTTGAAGCGGCCGTGCAGATTGACGATGCGTTGCGTCCGGAGGCGGAGTTTCCGCAGTTCCAGGCCATGCTGGCGCGGTATGGGAAATATGACGCCATCATGGTGGTGGGACATAATCCCAGCTTCACTGAATTCCTGAGCAAGTCCGTTTCCGCGCGGTCTGGAGCGGCGCAGATTGAATTCAAAAAAGGATCAGTCGCCAAGGTGGACATGCGCGGCCGTAGCGGCACGCTGCAATGGCTGGCAACGCCAAAGATAGCCCGCGCGGTTCAGGCCAGCTTGAAAATCAGTTCACGGCCAAAAACCGCACGAAAGTAAACACGCTCTTTTTCACCAGCCCACAATTCCAGATCTGCGCCGCCGCGTCCGGCTTTTACAGCCAGAATCACCTGTCCGCCACGCGCGGTGGCACGAATGGAATCAACAGCGGAACGGCGGCCCTGGTTCAACGCCCGCGCCACACGCAGAATCGCGATCGTCTTTATTACGTCAGACCTGATCTGCGCCGGCAGCAATTTCATCAGGCGGTCACGCAATTGCGGTTTGGAATTGCCCTGGAAGCGCGCTACCGTGGCGATGATCTTTCTCTGCATTGGGGTAAAGCCGTACAGTTCTGAACGCGAAATCACATAATAAGCATGGCGGTGCAGCCCCACGGGATTGATGTAGACTCCCACCTCATACAGCATGGCAGCCGCGCCAATCCACTCGCGGCATTCTTTGTTCAGGCCATGCACGCTCCTGGTCTGGTCAAAAAGCGCCAGGGCCAGTTTGCGCACCTGCTCCGCGTTTTCCAGATCGACGCCATAACGCCGGCTGGTATTTAGCAACACGTCCTGACGGTCAGCTTTCAATTGCCGGTGAGAACGCGTGTGCTGATCGTATTCGGCGGACATTTGCGCCAGAATTCCGTCGCGCAATCCCAAAGGAGAATAACGGAACCCCTTGAGTCCGCAGGCGTGCAGCACATGCGCGTACACCGTTGCGCCGGCCACAATAATTTGCGCGCGCTTGGGATTGATGCCGCGGATCGCCGCGCGCTGGCGTTCGGTTAACTTGGCCAGGCGCTTGGCCAGTTTGGCCGCCACCGATTGTGAAACCGCGCCGTTACGGCTCATACGCAGCGAATTTGCCGCCCCAGTAATCGCCGCGGCGGTCCCAGAAGTGGCAATTACAGAACTAACAGCGGCACGAGTAATGCGCCGTGAAACCCGGCCCACCTCCTGGACGACAAAGTCATGCAGGCGTTTAAGATCGGCTTTATTGGGCGGATCGTGATGGAGAAACTCCTGCGTCAGACGCACCGCGCCCAAGGGCAGAGTAACAATTTCCTTGATGTGTCCTTTTTCCGAGCGCGTTAGCTCGCAACTGCCGCCGCCCAGGTCAATTAACAGAAGTTTTGGCGGCGGCGTACGCAAGCTGGAGACCACCCCAAGATGGATGAGGCGGCCTTCTTCAAGTCCGGTAATGATCTCAAGACGCCAGCCGGTGACGGTCTTGACCCATTCCGCAAAGAGCCGGGCATTGTTGCTGTCGCGCAAAGCGCTGGTGCCGACCACGCGTGTGCGCTCAACCGCATAGCTCTGCACCGCACGATGAAAACGGCGCAGGACTTTAAGGGTCTGCGCCATGGCCTGGGGATCGAGATCGCCATCACGGAAGACACCTTCACCCAGGCGGGTGACTTCACGGTCCTGATGAAGGGCAACCAGGCGTCCACGGCGCAGCTCGGCAATACTGAGCCGGACTGAGTTGGAGCCGATGTCTACAGCGGCAAAGACCGGCATTGTTTATCAGGCGTGCCGGGCAAAGATCCGGACAGATGGCTCGGGGCGGGGTGGTTTTCTGGCGGGCGCCAACACCGAAGCGAACAGGTTGGCGATGGATGAGGTTGCCGCGGTATGCCGGTCAGCGAGTAGAGCACGCACTTCCCGCAGCAGGGCGCAGTTGGCGCGATCAGAAAAACGCTTTTCCGCCGTGTTGGTCAGTTCCAGCCAGTCATGCC
>DATBCN010000190.1:0-3473 GCA_036270475.1 Candidatus Angelobacter sp.
GTATCAACGAATGCCATAGCCAGCCATCCCAGTTCGGTCAGCGCCAAGGGCGCCGCCAACCGCAACATGGGACGAAATTCCTGGCCGATGTCTTTCGTATGCAACATGGCTCTGATTTAAACACAAAGGCTTTAAGCGCCATCCGCGCATGCACGCCTTAAAATGCGGTCTGCTTTCTGATGGAAATGTTGTTCCAGCAGCAATGGTTCGGTTGCTTTTGGGTTTGTGAATGATGATTGAGTGGTCTGGCGTTAGTGAATGACGAAAGGCTGCGTATCCGGATAGTCTTCCAGGATGGCGTGATAGCCGGAGGAGATCCGCGTGGGATGCGTGACCGCGCGCCGCAGTTCAAAACGCACGCCTTCCTTGCATTGCCGGCAAAGTGGGAACCGGTCGCCCTTGAGCAGAGTGGCTTCATGCATCAGGCGATGGGTGTTGTGCGTCACACGATAGATGCCGTTTTCAGGCACTATTTCTCCTGGCCGGAACTTCTTTCGCACCGTCTTTTCCTGTTTAAGCAAGTCTCTTCTCTTCTCTTTTGCAACCTGAATTTATCTTAAAAGATTTTCAAGATTGCTGGCAAGGTTGCTACCCCTGCTTCACCCATAGAAACTGGTAATTGGTTTATGAAAAGAGAGTTCCTGCTTTGCCAGACTTGTTGTATAGGGCGGATTGAGGATGTCTGTCCCGATGCGCTTGCGGTATAATTCGGCCACACCAAGGCTCAAATCTACTATCCAAAATCATGGCCAGAATTCTGTCAGTGGCTTCCAATGAAGTTCTTAAGACAACCCGCCGGTTGTTGCTGGAGCAACAAGGGTTCTCTGTTTGTTCCGCGCTCACCCTGGCTGAAGTTGAAGCATTGGGAACATCGGAAAAAGTAGACTTGGCGCTGATTGGCCACGGCTTCCGCGGCCCGGAAAAGCGGGAAATTGCCCGCGTGGTCAATCAATACTTCCCCGGCCTGCCGATTCTGGAAATGTGTTTTCACTCGCCGGAAATTCCGGGAGCGGATTTTGTTCTAAGTGACTCGCCTCATGAGGTGATAACGGCCATCAAGCACGTCTTGTCAGGGCGAAGGGTGCGGGGCTACATTGAGTGATCTGGCAAAAAACACGCCTGTCGGCGCCTCTCGCAGCCTGATTTTTTCTGATTGACAGGCACTTAAGAGGTTCGTTAGCATCATTTTGGAAATGATTTCCTTCGCCCAGCATCGCCATCATCATCACACGGCACATGTGTCGGCGGAGGCCTGTAAAAGTTAAGCTACAGCGCAATCATCAAGATCAAAGGCCCGCCGGCAAAAAAATCGGCGGGTTTTTTGTTTTTGGTGCATGCTTTTGAAGTATACGGTGAGGACACATGCAAATTGATTTTGACAAAATGGATGGCCTGGCTCCGGCCATTGTGCAGGAAGATTCCAGCGGGCAGGTGCTGATGGTGGGCTTTATGAATGCCGAATCCTACGCGCGCACTGCTGAAACCGGTTACGTTACGTTTTATTCACGCACCCGGCAAAAGCTATGGATGAAAGGTGAGACCTCCGGCAATCGCTTGCGCGTGATCTCCGCCCTTACGGATTGCGATCAGGACACAATCCTGTTCCGCGTTTTTGTGGAAGGCGATGGCCTGGTCTGCCATACCGGGACCAAATCCTGCTTCACTGAACCGCTGGCCATCAAGACCGCGGAGGCCCCGCGATGAAGCTGCGCATTGGAGTGCCCAAGGGAAGTTTGCAGGAGTCAACTATTGCCCTGTTCAAGCGCGCGGGCTTGAACGTTTACACCAGCAGCCGGTCTTATTTCGCCGCCACTGACGATCCGGAAATTGAATGCATGCTGATCCGGGCGCAGGAAATGGCCCGCTATGTGGACCACGGCGCGCTCGATTGCGGCCTTACCGGCAAAGACTGGGTAGTTGAAAGCGGCCTGGAGATGGTGACCGCCGCTGATCTTACTTATGCCAAGCAAGGTCTGGGCAAGGTACGATGGGTGCTTGCCGTGCCGGAAGATTCACCTTTCCAGAAAGCTGAAGACCTTGCGGGAAAAATTATCGCCACTGAGCTGGTGAATGTGACACGCAATTATTTTTCCGCCCGCAATATTCCCGTGAAAGTTGAATTCTCGTGGGGCGCAACGGAAGTAAAGCCGCCAATGCTTGCCGATGCAATCGTGGAAATCACTGAAACCGGCAGCTCGCTCCGCGCCAACCGGCTGCGCATTGTTGAAACAGTGATGGAATCAACCACGCAACTGATCGCCAACAAGACGGCATGGGCAGATTCCGGCAAACGCCGCAAGATTGAAAGCCTGGCCCTGATGCTATGCGGCGCGATCTATGCGCAGGGGCGCGTGGGCCTGATGTTGAATGTCCGCAAGCAAGACCTGGCCGGTGTTTTGTCCGTGCTGCCCGCGTTGCAAAACCCTACAATTTCTACCCTGAGTGACGGCGAATGGGTGGCCGTGAATACAATTATTGAGGAAAGCACGGCTTGGAAGATTATGCCCAAACTCAAAGCCGCCAAAGCCGAGGGAATTGTGGAGTACCCTTTAAATAAGGTGGTGTTGTAATGCGCACACTCAGCGGACGCAAGGCAGAAATCTTTGTTCGCGCGCTAGAGCAGCGTGGCGCCACTGACCTTGCCCGCGTGGAAAAACAAGTTGGCCGGATCGTGGCCGACGTCCGGAAAAACGGCGATGCCACCCTGCGCCGCTACGCGGAAAAGTGGGACAGCCTCAAGCCCAGACAGCCTCTTCGCATTCCAGGCGTAGAGCTTGAGCAGGCGTGGGACACAGTCCCGGAGCAATTCAAGCAGGCATTAACGACTGCGGCCGCCAACATCCGGCAATATTGCGAATGGCAAAAACCGCAGCCTTGGCGCAATGCAGTGGCGCAGGGAATTCAGGTAGGGCAAGTGGTGCGGCCGCTGCAGTCCGCCGGCTGTTATGTTCCCGGAGGCCGTTATCCCCTGCCTTCAACCATGCTGATGACGGTAATTCCCGCACAGGTAGCGGGCGTTTCGGAGATACGCGTCGTGTCGCCGCGTCCCGCCATCGAAACCCTGGCAACCGCGCATTTCCTGGGTGTGCGCGAGTTCTTCCGCATCGGCGGCGCGCAGGCCATTGCCGCGCTGGCCTATGGGACCAAATCAGTGTCCAAGGTTGATAAGATTGTTGGTCCGGGAAACCTGTTTGTGACGGCAGCTAAAAAGCTGGTGGCGTTTGATTGCGGTATTGATTTCCTGGCCGGCCCCACGGAGGTGGTGATCTTGAGCGAACGCGGCGAAGCCCGCTTTATCGCCGCTGATCTGGTGGCCCAGGCGGAGCATGACACCGACGCGCTGGCGGTCTTTATTACTGCCTCACCTTCGCTGGCACAGCAAGTCGCCGCTGCGGTAGAGAGCGCCGCAGCCAACAATGAAATTGCTAAGACATCTCTCAAGAACAACGGTGCGGTACTGCTTGCCGCATCGC
>DATBCN010000191.1:0-1994 GCA_036270475.1 Candidatus Angelobacter sp.
CCGAGATGCTTCGACTTGCTCGCAAATCGCTTCGCTCTTCTCGAGCGACGCTACAGCATGACAACTCTTGTTGTTCCTTCGTGTCCTTTATCGTCAGGGGCCTTCGGCCCGCGCAAGCGCTTGAAAATCGGTTTTTCAACCTTGTGGTTAATTCTTCTCGAGGACAGCCGCAAAGAAACCATCGCAGGGATGAATGCCGGGAATCGTCCGCAGAAAGCCACCGCTGACCAGTTGATCGATGTTCTTCCACACCAACTCTCCGGGTTGCTGCAGACGTAGCAGCTCAGCTTTCATTGGAATGATTTTGAAATTGGATGGGTCTTGTGAAGAGCCTTGTAACGCCGCCGCGATCACCTGCTCATTCTCTTCCGGCTCCAGCGAGCAGGTTGAATAGACGAGCCTTCCACCGGGGGACACATAGCCCATCGCGGCCCGGAGAATGGCAATCTGGCGCAATTGCAGATCATGGAGGTCTTCCGGCTTGAGTTTCCATTTGATTTCTGGATTGCGGGCGAGTGTTCCGGTGCCAGAGCAGGGGACATCAGCCAGGACGCGGTCAAACTCAGGCCCATAAGGCAAGCTGAGTGCATCCGCGGTTACCACCCGCACATTTGTCTGTGGCGCGAGCTTGCGCAATAACGCTGCCCGATGCGGATGTAGTTCCGTGGCAACAATTTGCGAATCCGGCAGACGCGTTGCCATGGCAGCAGTTTTGCCGCCTGGCGCGGCGCAGCAATCGAGTATGCGACGGCCTTGGCCAACCAGCGCGGCAACCAGTTGAGAGCCTTCATCCTGGATGGCGATCTTTCCGCTTGACAATAGCGCTGTAGCGGTCAGTTCTCCACCCGTGACTACGCGCGCGCTTTTTATGAGTGCGCCGGGTACAAACTGAATGCCCTGCTGGGCAAGCTGCTCTTCGTCTTCCCTGTAGCTCAGCCGTAATGAAGTGGGTGGGACACGCTGGTCATATTCGCAGATGAGCCTTGCGTTGGCGCCGCCAAATTCGTTTGCCCATCGAGCTGCGAGCCACTTTGGATGGGCCAGTGCGGAAGAAAAATAATCAATCCCGGTCAAGCTGGAGGCATGCGGATCGTAGGCGGCAGACTTGACCTTGCGCATCACGGCATTTACCAGTCCGGCGGCCGAGAGTTTTTTGGCATGCTTAACCAGTTCCACGGTCTCATTCACCGAGGCGTGCGCAGGAATCTTGCCGAGGAATTGCTTCTGGTAGACCCCCATTCGCAGGGCCATAAGAACTTCAAGATCGAGTTTGCGAAACGGAGTGAAACTCAGCAAGGCAATGGATTGGTCCAGCACAGAGCGCCAGCGGAGGACGCCCATCACGATCTCCATGGCAAGGTTGCGGTCAAGCGGCGAAAGTCCGTCAAGAAGAGAGGAGTGCAGGAGCTCGCCGGCGAAGGAAGATTCCCGCTCCACGCGCACAAGGATGTTGAAGGCGGCGAGGCGGGCGGGAGAAATAGGCATGTTTAGCCCATCCGCTCGCCCGCGGCGGGATGATATCCATTGATGAATTCGCGGGCAGAGATTGCTTTCTTGCCTTCAGGCTGGATTTGCAGCAACTGCAAAACAGTCCGCGCGCCGCAGCCGGCGAAGAGTTTTTCATCGCCAATGCGCAGCTCGCCGGGAGCAAGATTTGACAAAGATTCTTCAGGCCATGCGTTGATGAATTTCAAGTTCTTGCCACGAAACTGCGTGTACGCTCCTGGCCACGGCTGAAAGCCGCGCAGACGATTCCAAATGTCATCAGCAGTGCGGTTGAAGTCTACCAGGCCATCTTCTTTTTTGAGTATCGGCGCGAGTGTGGCCAAAGAATGGTCCTGCGGTATAGGAACGATCTGCTTTTCTTCCAGGCCGCGCAGAGTTTCTACGAGCAGGTCAGCACCCAGTTCAGCCAGACGCGGCCAAAGCGTAACGGCTGTATCCTCAGGGCGGATGGCCATCTCTTTTTGCAGCAAGACATCCCCGGTATCAAG
>DATBCN010000192.1:0-2315 GCA_036270475.1 Candidatus Angelobacter sp.
CCTTGCCGCGCGTCCGGCAACCTGCAGCGAATATCTCTCTTTTATGGAGGACGCAGGTTATTCGCGTCCGGAGCTCTGGCTCTCTGACGGCTGGAAGGCCGTGCAGACACAACGCTGGAAAGCGCCGCTCTATTGGGAAAAATCAGGCGGCGAGTGGTTGCAGTTCACCTGCTCAGGCTTGCGCCGCGTGGAAGAAGCCGAGCCTGTCTGCCATGTGAGCTACTACGAAGCGGACGCATTCGCGCGCTGGGCCGGCGCTCGTCTGCCTACCGAGTTTGAATGGGAAGTAGCTGCAAACGGTGCGTCGGTTGAGGGCAATCTGGTGGAGTCCGGAAGGTTTCATCCCGCGGCTGCATCAGCCGTGCGCGAAAATGGCCAGGCTTCACAAGCCCCTTTGCAACTGTTCGGCGATGTATGGGAGTGGACCGCCAGCGCTTATCTTCCGTATCCGGGCTACAAACCCGCAGCCGGCGCGCTGGGAGAATACAACGGCAAGTTCATGAGCGGCCAGATGGTCCTGCGCGGAGGCTCCTGCGCTACGCCGCGTTCACATATTCGCGCGACATACCGAAATTTCTTCCCGCCGGAAACACGCTGGCAGTTTTCCGGGATAAGGCTGGCAGATGACGGCAATTAACAAACCCGCAGTCCTGGTAAGCCCGATAGCAGACGAAGTCATGCGCGGCCTGAGCGCTGCCACGCGCGATCTGCCGCCTAAACTTTTTTATGACGCCGCAGGCTCGCATCTTTTTGAGCAGATCACGGAGACGCCGGAATACTATCCCACGCGCACCGAGCGGGCCATCCTGAAAGAGTATGCGGGCCAGATCGTAAGCCAGGCGGGAAATAATCTTACGCTGGTGGAACTGGGCGCGGGCAGCGCGAGCAAAACACAGGTATTGATTCAAGCGCTATTGCGGCGGCAACTGCGCGCGGATTTCTATCCCGTGGACGTCTCATCGTCAGCTTTGCAGGGCGCTCTCAAGACTTTGAACGGACACTTCCCGCGGCTGCGCGTCACGCCTATCGCGGCCGACTATACGCACCAGATCCCGAACCTCAGCGCACTGCCCGGACGCAAGCTGGTCCTCTTTATCGGCTCAACCATCGGCAACTTTGAGCCGGATGAGGCGCTGGCGTTTCTCAAAAGCGTGCATGCCTCGCTGCAACCGGGAGACGCCTTGCTGATCGGCTTTGACCTGATCAAAGACGCCGACGTTCTCTATGCCGCATACAACGACGCACAGGGCGTGACCGCTGCCTTCAATAAGAACATGCTGGTCCGCATCAATCGCGAACTTGGCGGCAGCTTTGATCTGGATGGCTTTGAGCATGTCGCTTTCTTGAACCGTCGCAAATCACGCATTGAGATGCATCTGAAAAGTCTGCATGAACAGACCGTCTGGATAGAAGACCTGGGCCGAGGCTTCCATTTTGACCGGGGCGAGTGCATCCATACAGAGAACAGCTACAAGTTCAATACCGCGTCGATTGCGCGGCTGCTGCGCCACAGCGGCTTCAAGCTGGAAAAAAGCTGGACTGATCCCAAAGGTTGGTTCTGCGAGGCGCTGGCCAGGGTGTAAAAAGTGCTAGCCGCGAACCTCGCGAATGAACACGAATCTTGAAGAAGGCGCAGACAAGTTCTTACCGCGGATCAACACGGATAGGCGCGGATTTTAACCAACAAAACAGCAAAATTCTGCTACTAGAAACTGCCTGATTGAGAATACAATCAGCGCAGCCGCATGTCTCCCGAAAGACCACCGAAAGTATTCATCAGCTATAGCCACGATAGCCCCGAGCATGAAGACCGTGTGCTTGATCTGGCCGAGCGCCTCGTTGAGAACGATGGTATTGATGTGTCCCTTGACCGGTTTGTGAATCCTCCGCCTGCAAGCTGGCCCAAGTGGATGAGTGCCGAGATGAAGGACGCGGATTTCATCCTGGTTGTTTGCAGCGCAACCTATCTGGCCAAGGTAGAGGGCAAAGTCAAACCGGGAGAGGGCAAGGGCATCAAATGGGAAAGCCTGCTCTCCTACCAGCAGATTTATGACAACGATTCGGACAGTTCCAGATTCATCCCCGTTCTACTTGAAGGCGGGAAATATGAGCACATCCCTGATCCGATGCGGGGCGGCAGCCACTACAGGCCAGAAGAAGATGCTGAATATGAGAAGCTGCTCCGGCACATCACAAACCAGCCGGAAATAGCTAAACCAAAACCGGGACCGTTAAGAAAGCTGCCACCGAAACAAAGGCAGGCAGCCAAAAGCCCGGCCACAAAAGCTGCGCAGGTTTCCGCGGTGTCAAAGCCG
>DATBCN010000193.1:0-10182 GCA_036270475.1 Candidatus Angelobacter sp.
TTTCTGGAAGAGATTGTGACGAAGTAATTTTCTGTAATCCCGAGCGGAGCGAGGGAACGCTATCGCAACGAAAATTTGCACGGAGACAAGTTCGATTCGGGAGACGGAGGCAATCCACTCTACAGCCAAATCACTACTGTAAAATTCCACGTGGCTATAGGGTTCCCTCGCTGTGCTCGGGACAAGGAAATCACCGTGGCAGGAATGACCGCGTCAGGTAATCGCTCAGGCTCATGGTAATCATGATCATGAGCCAGAAGAAGCCGGCGGAAATGGTGAGCTTGGTCAGCTTGCTGCTGTATTTTACGTGCATAAAGAACAGGATCACCAGAACAGCCTTGATCACGGCGATTGTGAGCGCCACAACTGGGTTCCAGACTCCCAGGTTGATAAATGCAATGCCCCAGGTGAGGCACGTGCCCACCACCAGCGCAAGAAGAATCAGAAGGTAAAGGCCAGGCGTTGGATGTGAATTCTCGGACATGTTCGTTTCTCTGTTCCTCAAGCTCCGTGATGGTGCCGGCTAATTAAATACAGTAACGGGAAAAGGAATATCCATACAATATCCACGAAATGCCAATACAGTCCGCCCAGTTCCATGGGCGTGTAATAGGCTGGGCCAAACTCTCCACTGTTGGCCCGCAGCAGCAGCCATGTCAGCAATCCCAGGCCGATAATCATGTGGAAAGCATGCAGGCCGGTCATGGCAAAGTAAAACGAAAAAAATATCTCTGTCTGCTTTGCGGTTTGATCAGCAGCACCTTCAGGGATGGATGGATCTCCGACCTTCGGGTCGCGGATTTCCTCGGAAATATTGCCAAGTTTGGGGTTCTTTACATCACAGCCGCCCCAGGTATTGAAGCCCTTGCCGATCACATGTCCGGGAATGTGGCACTCGTCCCACTTGTCGTAATATTCTTTGGCCTTTACGCCCAGGAAAGCCGTTCCCAGGACCATGGTAGCCAGCAATAACCAGACCTGCGCTTTACGCAACCCTTTTTGAGCAGCCCATACCGCCATCGCCATGGTAAAGCTGCTGCCGATCAGGACCAGAGTATTGGCAAATCCCCAGCCCACGCTGATGCTTTTGCTGGCGGCAACGAACGCGTCATAGTACTTAAGGCGGTAAATCAGGTAGGCGGTAAACAGTCCGCCGAACATCATGATTTCCGTCAACAGAAAGACCCACATGCCAAACGTGGAAGCGTCTTGCTGCTGCTGCATGCTGTCAAACTGGTGCGACAGCGCCGGATGATGTTCGGTGGTGGTTGTCTGGCTAGTGGACAACGGGTACCTCCTCACCTTCTCCGTAGGCATACGGCTCTTTTGTGACGATCGGAATCTGATGGAAGTTATGCGTGGGCGGCGGCGAACTGGTCTCCCACTCCAGCCCTGTTGCCAGCCATGGATTATCTCCCGCGACCTCTCCATACTTCAGCGACCACAGGAAGTAGAGAAGCGGCAGAATGAATCCCACGGCAAGCACTGAAGCGCCGGCGCTGGAAAGCACGTTGAGCACCTGGAACTCCGGGGGATAGGCCCAATAGCGGCGCGGCATGCCCAGATATCCAAGAATGAATTGCGGGAAGAACGTGAGGTTAAAGCCGATGAACGTAATCAGCGCGGCCAGTTTGGCGGGCGCTTCGGGGTAGATTCGGCCCGTCATTTTAGGCCACCAGAAATGCAGCCCTCCCATATAAGCCGTGACCATGCCGCCCACCATCACATAGTGGAAGTGGGCAACCACGAAATATGTGTCGTGGATATGAATGTCAAGACCCAGCGCCGCCAAAAATAGGCCCGTCAACCCGCCGATGGTAAACAGCCCGATAAACGCCATGGCATAGAGCATGGGCGTATCCATTTTTACCGAGCCTTTGTACATAGTGGCAGTCCAGTTAAAGACCTTGACCGCCGAAGGAATGGCCACTGCGTAGCTGAGCAGCGAAAAGACCAGCGCTGAGTAAACCGAGATGCCAGCCACAAACATGTGGTGCGCCCAGACCACAAAACCGAATACCGCAATCGCGATACTGGAAAACGCGATGAAAGAGTAGCCAAAGGCGCGCTTGCGCGAGAAGCAGGTGACGATTTCACTGATCACGCCCATGCCGGGCAGAATCATGATGTAGACCGCCGGGTGCGAGTAAAACCAGAACATGTGCTGGAACAAGACGGGATCGCCGCCCAGTTTGGGGTCAAAGATACCGATATGGAAGCCGCGTTCCAGCGCCAGCAGGATCAGGGTTATGGCGATGACCGGCGTCCCCAGAATCATGATGAGGCTGGCCGCATAGTTGGCCCAGACAAACAGCGGCAGGCGTCCCCAGGTCATGCCCGGAGCACGCATGCGATGCACGGTAACAATGAAGTTCAGGCCGGTAAAGATCGAAGAGAACCCGACAATCAGAATTCCAACGGCCATCACGATCACAGGGCTGCGAACATATCCGGAGCTGAGAGGCGCGTAGAAGGTCCAGCCGGTGTCAACGCCGCCGCTGACCAGCGCGATCAGCGAGAACGTTGCGCCGCCGATATAGAGGTACCAGCTCAACAGGTTGATCTTGGGAAAAGCCAGATCTTTGGTCCCGATCATGATCGGGATCAGGAAGTTGCCGAGCACCGCGGGCACAGAGGGGATCAGGAAGAAGAAAATCATGTTCACGCCGTGCATGGTGAACAGGCGGTTATAGGTGTCGGCCTGGAACAGTTCGCCGTTGGGCGTGAGCAGGTGCAGGCGGATCAGGGCCGCAAAAAGGCCGCCAATAAAGAAGAAGACCGTAATGGACAACAGATACAGGATCGCGATCCGCTTATGGTCCTTGGTCAGCAGCCACGATCTGATTCCGTAATTGTCGTTCAGGTAATGCCGCTCGGGCATCACCGGCTTGACGATCGCTGTCGCGGTACTCATGGTTTCTTCCCAGATGGATTTGCAGGCCTGGTTCCCTGCGGGGTTTGCTGCGCCGGCGGCTGATTTTCCTGCTGCATGTTCTGCTGCTGAATGTTTGGCACCTCGTTGTCGCGGATTTCCGAGGGCGACGTGCGGTTGTTCAGCGGGTTCGCCTGCTGCGGCGACAAATGCTTGATGTATTCGGTAATCGCGATGATTTCGTCCTCGCTCACCACGCCGCGGAAAGTCGGCATGATGGACTGGAACCCTGAAACCACCTTGGCGTTGGGCTCAAGGATCGATTCACGGATATAGTTATCGTCCGCCAGCACCACGCGATTATCCACCAGACGCACCGGGCGGCCAAAGAGCCCTTCCAGGTTCGGTCCGCGTGCGCCTGAATCAGGGCGATGACATGTGGTGCAGCCATATTGCTGGAATGCCTTCTCACCCAGAGACGCCAGCGAACCTTCAGCTTTTCCGCTGGCCAGCCAGGCGGAGTAATCTTCCGGCGTCATCACCACAACTTCACCCACCATGCCTGAATGCTTGGTGCCGCAGTATTGCGAGCAGAACAAGTGGTAGGTGCCGGGAACAGTGGCCCTGAACCAGGTAAAGACGTAGCGATTGGGCAGCACGTCCTGCTTTACGCGGAAGGCTGGAACAAAGAAGCTGTGAATCACGTCCTGTGAGATCATGGTGACTTTTACGTCGCGCCCGGTGGGGACGTGCAGGGTATTGATCTCACGCTGGCCGTTGGGATGCTGGAATTTCCACATCCATTGCTTGCCGACGCCGTAAATTTCCAGCGGGTTTGAAGGCGCGCGCTCCATGTGGTAATAGATCACCGCGCCCCACACAAAAATCACCATGGAGATGCCCAGGGGAATCACAGTCCAGACGATCTCCAGCAGAGTGGAGCCGTGGATCTGTTCCGCCTGCCGCTCCGGCGTCCTCCGGTACTTGATGGCGAAGAAGAGGATCAGAATGGCGATGAGCAGCGAGAAAAATGTGGTGATCAACACCAGGAACAGGTAGAGTGCGTCCACCTGCCCCGCCATGCTGGAGGCCTGCTCCGGAAAAATGGGAAAGTTCAAATGCATCTAGTCGGCTGTCCTGGTTAAGCCGCCCCTGCGGGCAGCAAGCGAATCGCGGCGAAACATAATCAACATGAAGCCACCCAGCGCCAAGACCGTGGCGAGGGCGCTCAAGCGCAAAACATTGAAAACTGCGGCGCCGTACTTGCCTTGCCGGGGATCATAGTGGTAGCAGTACAGCAGCACCTGGTCCACCACGTTCCCGATCTTCCCTTTTGACGCCTCAATCAAGCCAAACTGGATATCGCGCGGGGCATACTCGATCCCGTAATAGTACTGCGCCACCCGGCCGGAAGGAGTCAGCAGCATCAATCCGCTGGCATGGGCATACTGCTTGATCTCCGGGTCCCACGCATAGCGGAAACCCACGGACTGAGCCAGCGCGTCAATCTGGTCTTTCTTTCCCGTCAGGAAATGCCAGCCTTCCGCCGCCCCAGCGCGCCGATACCGCTGCAGATATCTCTTCTTCGACGCAGCCGCGTCTTGCGGCGTGTCTCGCGGATCGATACTGACGGTGACGACGTTAAATTCGCGGCCAATATTGAAACGCACAATCCCGTTCATAGCCCCGGTAAAGCCGTTGAGCACCTGTGTGCATAGCATGGGGCACTGGTAATAGACCAGCATCAGGATCACGGGCTTCGATCCGAAATATTGCTGGAGTTGCACCGCCTGGCCATTGTCGTCAACGAAGGCCAGATCCAGAGGCACCTGCTGATTCAAGCGTTGATCAAGCCCCACCTGATCAAGGATGGAAGGTTTCTGGTTCGCAACCGAGTCTCCCGGCTGGAGCTTAGGCGCGGCCTGCGGCCAGGCACAAACTGATGCACACACTGCAAGTGCCAGCGCGAACATCCCATTCCGGATTGTGCTGCTGTACTTCACTTCTTCACACTTCCTGCGGGAGCGCGCGAGGCTTGTCCGCTGTCCGCGGCCCCGGTTGGATACGCCGCGCTTTTAGCGCCTACATTGGCGGGCTGGAAGGGGCCATTGGCCGCGGGCAGTCCGCGCTGCGCCAGAATCTCCATGGCGCGATTGATAGGAATATGGATGCCGCCATCGGCGGTCTTGCCCGTTTTACTGAGCCAGTCTTCCTCTGATCCACGAAAGCCCTTCATGTCGTGCTCATCGTCATACTGCAGGCGCGGCGCTTTGAATGTCTGGCCAAGATGGTCTTCCATTTTGCCGCGTCCAAACCAATCCGGAGCTGACTTCATTTCGCCTTCGGCAGCCGGAATCTCTTTGCCCAGGCCTTCCTTCGGCTTGTCCCGCGATTCCTGCATCTGCTTTTCCATGGGCGTAAGGCGCGCCTCGTGGTCCTGTTCCCAGTTTTCCATGAACTTGATCATGCCAATCATCAGGACAAAGGCCAGCACTCCGCCAATGGCAAGGAACACGCCAAACAATGCGATGCCGCGAACACTAAGGTCGCTCTCCTCGTGTCCTTCTTTCATGTGCCCGCCGGATTGAGTTTCAAATTTGTCTTTATCCATGTTTCGCGTTATCCATGTTTTGCTTCCAGCATCGCGGTAAAGCCGGGATCATTTACCGGCATGAGCGAGCGCTTGCTCAGCCCCATATAAAAGAAGAACAGCCAGAATCCACCCATGGCAATCGGGCAGATGATGTACAGGGCAGCGTCTACCAGGCCGAAATTGACCAGCCCGGCGTCCGCCGAACCTTGTTTGCCCGGATAGAAGTTCGGCGCGGTCAGCCAAAATAGGTCAACCAGGCGCATGAACATAACGAACAGGGCAATGGCGACCACGCGTGTCCTGCTGCGCTTGGTATTGCGTGAGAGCAGCAGGGCAAATGGGAAGACAAAATGCGCGAAGATCAGGATGGTGCCGAAATACTGCCATCCATTGTTCAGGCGCATGATGTACCAGCGGATCTCCGAGAGCATGTTGCCCGACCAGATGATGAGCCACTGCGAGAACGAGAGATAGGCCCACAACACGACAAAAGCAAACATCAATTTGCCGAAGTCATGCAGGTAATCGACTTTGAAGATGCGGGAAACCGGCTCTGATGCGGAAAGGCGCGTAAACAACCAGATGGTGAAGCAGAATGTGCTTAACACCTGGCCCACCATGAACAGCATGCCCCAGACCGTGGACCACCACTGCGGGTAGAGCGACATGGTCCAGTCAATGGAAGCGAAGGTGATGCTGAGGGCGTAGAAGACAATTCCAAAGCCGCTCAGGTTTTGGATAAAGACAAACTGGGCCGGAGTTGTGTTGCCGGCTTCCTCGCGAATAGACCAGCGCTTCAGAATGGTGTATAGAATGGCCCAGCCAGCAAAGTAGAGTACGCCCCGCACCAGGAAGAACGGTACGTTCAGGTAATAGTGGATTTTATCGTTGCCCAGCGTCGCGGCCACAGCAGGATCAGTCCACTTGAAAAGTTGCTTCATCCCCACGGCCAGCGGAATCCAGAACAGGAGCATGAGCCACCAGTTGCCGGCAGCTGCCTCCCAGATGCGCCGTCCCAGGCGGCCCCAGTTGCCGCCGCTCACGTATTGCAACATCAGCAACGCCAGAGATCCCGTGGTCAGCCCCAGCCAGAACATAAACGAATACAGCCATGCGCGGAGGAATATGTTCCAGTACATTACGGCGCCAATGATCGCCAGGACTCCGAAAACCACTCCCACGGTAAGAGAGATGGAGCGCATGCGGTCAATGAACGCGGGCGGCGCAAAATCCTTGGGTGTCATGCGGAGCAAAGTCTGGCTCATCGCTTCACACCTCCTTCAGGATGTGGCGCCGGTGCGGGTGGCTGAAGCGAAGTATCGGGGACTCTGATTCCATCTTCTCCGGGTTTATTCAACTTGTCCTGGTCAGCCTGCGGGACGTCGGCTGTGGTTGCGCCCTGGCTCAATTGCAGTGCGCGGATATAGGCCGCAATGGCCCAGCGATCGGCGGGCTTGATCTGGGCAGCATAGTCCGGCATACCGCCAAAACCGTTGCTGATAACGTCATAAAACCAGCCCAGGGGCGCATTCTTGAGGCGCTGGACATGGAATGATGGCGGACGTTTAAAGCCGCGCTGTACGATCATTCCATTGCCATCGCCCACCATGGAGTGGCAGGGTGTGCAGTAAATGTTGTAGCGTTCCTGGCCGCGGGCCAGTATTTGCGTGCGCGTTGCCGCAGAGTCTCCCGGCAGCTCATTGCCGTAAATGTTGCCGTGCTTGCCGCTCAGGAAATAACTGTTGGGATCGAGCTGCGCCTGGTCCACCTGCTTGTCATCCAGTTGTGGGACCGTGCCGGGCACCGGATAGCGCGCCGATCTGCGGTCAGAATAAAATTCGCTGGAGCGCAGAGGAATAAATTTGGGCTGGTTATGCATGTCCTGGCGGCAGCTGCTTAGCAGGGCCATTCCCGCCGCCGCAAATAACAGCCATGCAACTCGGATTTGTGCCGGATGATTAATACGGCACCTCCGTGATCTCTTCCGGCTGAAAACTTTCCAGCAGCTTCCTGGTGTCAGACAAACTGAATCGGGGGTCCTGCGACTCAATGCAAAGAAAGAACCGGTCACGGCTGGCGCGCACAAAATTAGGCGCGTTGAAAACCGGATGATACGGCTGCGGCAGGCCGTTCAATGCCAGCATGCCAAACACCGCAGCCAGACAAGCGCCCAGAATGGCACATTCAAACGTTACCGGAATGAAGGCGGGCCAGGAATGGAACGGCTTGCCGCCTACATTTACGGGATAGTTCACGGCTGAAACCCAGAATTGCAGCGAGTATCCGCCAGCCATGCCCAGCATTGCGCCGATCAACACAATCAGCGAGACGCGGTTATGGTGCGCGCCAATAGCTTCAGCCGCTTCTTCCAGCGGATATGGCGTGTAGGTATCCATCTTGCGGTAGCCAGCGGCATAAGCGCCCTTGGCCGCTTCCACCAGCTCCGTGGGCGTCTCAAATTCCGCCATCAGTCCGTAAATTGGTCCCAGTCCAGCTTTCATTCTTGCACCTTCGCCTGCGGTATCAGCGTCCGCATTTCAAAGATGGAGATGGCCGGCATGAGCCGGATAAAAATAAAGAACAACAAGGTAAAGAACCCCATGGTCCCAATGAAAATCATCATGTCCCACTTGGTGAACCAGTACATGCCCCACGAACTGGGAATGAAGTCGCGCTGCAAGCTCATCACCACAATCACAAAACGTTCCAGCCACATTCCGGTGTTCACAACGATGGAGACCAGGAACAGCATCCAAGGCGTGGACCGGACTTTATTGAACCACAGCGATTGCGGAATAAGGATGTTGCAGAGAATCAGCATGAAGTAATAGAACGAATAGGGCCCATGCAGCCGGTTGTTCACCATGGCCAGTTCGTATTTGTCCTGGCTGTACCAGCCCATGAACATTTCCAGGCCGTAGGCATAAGCCACGATCATTCCGGTGGCCAGCATGACCTTGGCGGCGTTCTGCAGGTGCCGCAGGGTAATAAAGTCCTGCATGCCGTAGAGATAGCGGAATGGAATCGCCAGCATGAGCACCATGGCAAATCCGGAGTAGATAGCGCCGGCAACAAAGTAGGGCGGAAAGAATGTGGTATGCCAGCCGGGAACAACCGAAACCGCGAAATCCAGAGACACCACGCTATGCACGGAGAGCACCAGCGGGGTACATAGCCCGGCCAGCAACATGTAGGCAGTCTCATAGCGGTTCCAGTGTTTGGCTGATCCGCGCCAGCCCATGGCCAGCATGCCATAGATGCGGCGGACCACCAGGGTTTTGGCGGAATCGCGCAGCGTGGCAAAGTCAGGGATTAGTCCAATACCCCAGAACAAGAATGATGCGGTGAAATAGGTTGATACGGCAAACACGTCCCAGATGAGCGGGCTGCGGAACTGCGGCCAGACGCCCATGGTGTTGGGAATCGGAAACAGCCAATACGCCGCCAGCCACGGACGCCCGGTATGAATCAGCGGAAACAGGCCGGCCTGCATGACGGCAAAAATCGTCATGGCTTCAGCAAAACGGTTGATCGAGGTGCGCCACGTCTGCTTGAACAACAACAGAATTGCCGAGATCAGCGTGCCCGCGTGGCCGATGCCGATCCACCAGACAAAGTTCACAATGGCAAAGCCCCATCCAATGGGGATGGTGATGCCCCAGATGCCGGTCCCTTTAAACAGCAGGTAAGCAACCGCGGTTTGCAACATGCCAAACAGCGCCGCGGCAATGGCAACAACCAGCACCCAGAAGATTGGCGTGTGCTTGGTGAGCACAATTCCGGCGATGCGGTCTGTAATGGTGCCAAAGGTCTGGCCTGGTCCGATGATCGGCGGCCTTACACCCTTAGGCGGCAGTATGTCTGGTGCAGCCATCTCTTATGCCTTCTCCGTGCCAGACGCTAGTTTGGGATTGGGGTTTCGCACCGCCGCCACATAGGTGGTGCGCGGGCGCGTATTCAATTCCGCCAGCAGATCGTATCTGCGCGGACCGTCTTTTATTTTTCTCACGCGGCTGTTCGGATCATTGATGTCGCCAAAAATGATTGCCTCAGTAGGGCAGACCTGCTGGCAGGCAGTGAGAATTTCACCGTCTTTAACGGGCCGGTCCTGCTTTTCCGCGGCAATGCGCGCCTGCGTGATGCGCTGGACGCAGTAGGTGCATTTTTCCATCACGCCGCGGCTGCGGACAGTTACGTCAGGGTTGCGGCCCAGTTTAAGGCTTGGCGTGTCATAGTCGGCAAACAGGAAGAAGTTAAACCGCCGCACCTTGTAAGGGCAGTTGTTAGAGCAATATCGTGTGCCCACGCAGCGGTTATAGACCATATCATTCAGTCCTTCAGTGCTGTGGACCGTCGCGCCCACCGGACAAACCGGTTCGCACGGGGCGTTTTCACACTGCATGCATGGGACAGGCTGGAAGTAAACGCTGGGATTTGCCGGATCGCCTTCATAGTAAGAATCAATGCGTATCCACTGCATCTCGCGGCCGCGCTGCACCTGCTCCTTGCCAACCACGGAGATATTGTTCTCCGCCTGGCAGGCCACGGCGCAAGCCTGGCAGCCAACGCAGGAGTTCAGATCAATAGACATGCCCCAGGCCTGGGCCTGATAGAAGTTCTCTTTCGTTTTGAAGTTGGGATAGAGCGATTCCTGCCGGTCGCCGCTGTCTTTCGGCTCTTCGTTCTCATGCTCATGGGCGAAGTTTTTGTTCTTGAT
>DATBCN010000194.1:0-3388 GCA_036270475.1 Candidatus Angelobacter sp.
ATCGCGAACAGCTTGACGATGTTCGGACGTGTCCCGTTTTTTTATTATGTCTTGCATATTCCGTTGATCCACCTGCTGGCAATCTTTGTTTCCCTTTTGCGAACTGGCTCGGTTTCGCTGTGGCTGTTTGAAAACCACCCGGTCATGGCGCCGCCCGCGCCTGTTGGATACGTCTGGGGCCTGGGATTGCTCTATTTCGTCTGGGCAATCGCGGTGGCCATTCTTTACTTCCCATGCCGAGGGTTTGCCACGCTGAAACAACGGCGCAAGGACATTCAATTCCTCAGCTATCTTTAAAATGACGCTGGCGCGAAAATGACGCTGGCGCGGACATCAACTTTGGTAGTGAAGCAGCGCCGTGCCGTGTAAGATAACCAGACCATGCGCGGGATGGGTCTGTCTTTCCAAGTCATCGTGCTTTTTTTCTGCGGAGTTTGCCTGGCGCAGAAGGTCCAATTCACCCCGGCTGAAAAACCCCTGGTCCTGGAGCGAATGAAAAGCATTCCAGAAACCAATCCAGCGCGAGCGCTCAAGCTGAAAGAGCTTTTCGCCCAGGCAGGATGCAATGGAAACTCCCTGGTGGAGCAGAGGGTGGAAGGCGCGGAGACGCCGAACATTATCTGCAGGCTGGGAACGGGCGATAGAGACATTGTGATTGTGGGAGCGCATTATGAGCGCAATTCTTCACCGCAGCGCCCCGTGGACAACTGGAGCGGCGCTGCACTCCTTCCGGCGCTTTACCAGAGCCTGCGGGAAAGGAAGCGGAGCCACAGTTTTGTCTTTGTCGCGTTTGCTGACGATGGCGGTGCGCCCGCAGGCGCCGAGTTTTTTGCCGGTCACTTAACGCGTTCACAGGTGAACCACGCTGAAGCCATGATCAACGTGGATGCTCTTGGTTTTTCCCCCACCAAGGTTTGGACCGCGCACTCTGACAAGGACCTGGTCCATGCCCTGATTGTGATGGTCTATGCCTTGAAGCTGCCCGCCAGCCAGATTGATATTGCCGCGCTGGGCAGCACGGATTCAGATCCGTTCGCTTCCCGCCACATACCGCAAATTACCATCCATTCGCTGACGCAACAAGATGTGGCCACCGGCGCTACCACGCAGTTCCGCCCCAACAATTATTACGATACCTATCGCCTGCTGTGCGGATATCTGGCTTATCTGGACCAAAGCCTTAAGCCAAGGCAACATTCCCAATGAGTGGACCTGAGCGTTTCTTTCAACTGGAAAAACATGACACCACTTTCTCCCGTGAAATCATCGCCGGCCTGACAACATTTACCACCATGTCCTACATCGTGGTGGTAAATCCGGCCATACTCTGTTTTTTGTCTTTTATCCTTATGGATAAAATCTGCCTGCCGCTAAAGCATGCCCATGCCAGGTATATATTCGTTTCTTTGGAGTGTTGGAGTAACTATGGGGCGCGATGAGCTTATCTATAAAACTATTCAGTTAGCCATTGACAATGCGCGGAGCGGTCGCGGCGGACCTTTTGGCGCATTGGTTGTAAAAGAGGGCCGGATCATCGCGACAGGAGTAAACCAAGTGACTTCTACCCTTGATCCCACGGCGCATGCAGAAGTAGTTGCCATCCGCAAAGCCTGCCAGGCCGTGGGCCACTTTGAGCTCACTGGATGCGATATCTACTGCAGTTGCGAGCCTTGTCCCATGTGCCTGGGGGCTATTTACTGGGCCCGGCCCGCGCAGGTATTCTTTGCCGCGACAGCGAGCGCGGCGGCGGAAGCGGGCTTTGACGATTCTTTTATCAAAGGCGAGATATGCCTGCCATTGGAGCGGCAGAAATTGGCCATCCTGCAGGTTAGTCATGCGGAAGCTTTAGCCCCATTTGAGGCATGGAAGGCAAAGGCGGACAAGATTGAGTATTGAGTTTTTGGCCCTGCTTGACGAAGATCTGTTGGCTGTTGGCCAATCGCTTTAAGCGCACGGCAAAACTGTTTATTGAACTCTTATGACGCCCAACCTACTTTCAAGGACGATCCAGGAGTTCCTTTCCGGCGCACGTAACGGCGCTGTGACTGAAGACTCGCAGATCATCTTCGACCTGGCGTCAGCCCAGTATTCCGTCTCCGCGGAGCGAGACCGCTGCCTACTGCACTTGTGGTCAGAAGAGCGCAACCTGGTCCGGCACGTTATTGACGCTGAAATAAGGAACAGCACAATGATTTTGACGGTACGGCGTTTTGCCCAGGCGCGTCCGCACAAAATGGAAATCTGCCGCGACCGTGACCGCCGGGCTCCGCTGGCGCAGAAAGCTGCGCGCAGCCGTTACGCACGGACGCTGGAGCGAGTATTGCGCCGCCAATTCCCTGACTGGACGCTGGACAAGTCCAGGCTCTCCACCAGTATGGATCTAGAGCGCAGTTTCTCGCCAGTGTATGCACGCGGACTGCAGCGCAAAGGACGCAGCTCGTTGGCCGTGCTCGGCGTGGGCCATCAGGAAACCCAGGCCGCGGTGGATGCATGCCTTACATTTGCCCTGCTCTGGCTGCACACATGCCGTGAACGCGAAGCCGGAAAGAGTCTTGTGGAAGGGTTGCGGCTCTACGTTCCGCCAGGAAGCTCCGCGGCCCTGCAGGTCCGGCTGGCCCATCTGGACCACAATGCGGCCAAGTTTCAACTTTTTGAATTCGATGAGCGCGATGAGTCCGTACAGCAGATCGACTACTCTGACCATGGCAACATCCATACCCGTCTATTGCGCTTTGCCGATGCCGCACAGGTGCGGTCACGCTTTGCCACTACGGTTGCCAGAATTTTGGCGCTTGCGCCCCAGGCCGAGGTTACCGCCCTTTCACCAACCGAGATCTCCATCCGTCTCCACGGACTGGAGCTTGCACGAGTCAGGCTTGCCAACGCGCCCAGCAGCTTTAGCATTGAAGAAGAAACCATCTTTGGCCCGCCGGGATATGAAACGCGCCTGAGTGAAGAAAACTCGCGCGCATTCGGCGAATTCATGCGGACCGTGATTGCAGCGCGCCGCACCAACGGCGACCACCGTGATCCGCTCTGGCGCATGTATCCGGAGCGCTGGTTGGAATCACTTGTTTTCAAGAATGTCTCCGCCGTGGACTCACGGTTGGATTCAGCGCACGTTTATTCACAAGTGCCGGCATTTTCCGCATCAGACCGCGCCATGATTGATGTGTTGGCCTGCTCTCGTGCTGGCCGGTTGGCAGTGCTGGAATTGAAAGCGGACGAGGACATCCATCTGCCACTGCAAGGCCTGGATTATTGGGCGCGCGTTCTCTGGCATCACAGCCGTGGCGAATTCCAGCGGTACGGATACTTTCCGGGCGTACAGCTCTCGGCGCTTCCGCCGCAATTGCTGCTGGTTGCGCCGTCACTGCGCGTACATCCG
>DATBCN010000195.1:0-6506 GCA_036270475.1 Candidatus Angelobacter sp.
AGCCGAGATTCGCGGACATCGCCGCACTTATATCGGGGCGCTGCCGGGGCAGATTATCCAGATGATGAAAAAAGCCGGCACCAAGAACCCGGTCTTTATGCTGGATGAAGTGGACAAGATGGCTTCTGATTTCCGCGGCGACCCGTCGGCGGCGCTGCTGGAAGTACTGGATCCTGAGCAGAACTGGATGTTCCAGGACCATTATCTTGACGTGGAGTACGATCTGTCTCAGGTCTTCTTTGTCGCGACGGCCAATGTGCTGCACAGCATCCCGGCGGCGCTGCAGGACCGCATGGAAGTCTTGCGGCTGCATGGCTACACAGAGCTGGAAAAAGTGGAGATCGCCAAACAGTTTCTGGTGCGCAAACAGCGCGAGGCCACCGGCCTTACGGAAAAGCAGCTTACCTTTACTGACGATGCTCTGCGCGAGATCATCAAGTCCTACACGCGTGAGGCTGGCGTACGTAACCTTGAGCGCGAAATTGGCAATATCTCTCGCAAGGTTGCGCGCAAAGTGGTGAAAGACGGCACCTATTCCGCCAACCTGAATGCTGAGAAGGTGAATGAGTTCCTGGGCGTCACTAAATTCCGTGACACGCTGGCCAATGAAAAAAGCGAAGTTGGACTGGTTACCGGCCTAGCCTGGACGGAAGTCGGCGGATCTATTTTGAGCACTGAGGTAGCTATTGTTGACGGCAAAGGCAAACTCACCATCACCGGCCAGCTTGGCGATGTGATGCAGGAATCAGCACACGCGGCCATGTCGTACGTGCGCTCACGCGCTGTGCGGCTGGGGATTCCAAAAGATTTCTACCGCAACGTCGATATTCATATTCACGTGCCGGAAGGAGCTATTCCCAAAGACGGCCCTTCGGCCGGCATCACCATGGCTACGGCAATTTCCAGCGCATTGAGCAAGATTCCTGTGCGCCGCGATATCGCCATGACCGGCGAGATTACGCTACGCGGCAAGGTGCTGCCCATCGGCGGGCTGAAGGAAAAACTTCTTGCCGCTCTGCGCGCCGGCATCAAAGAGGCGATTATCCCCAAGGAAAACGAAAAAGACCTTGCTGAAGTCCCGGAAAATATCCGCGGGCAGATGAAGGTCCATTTTGTCGAGAACATGGACCAGGTGTTGAAGATCGCACTGGAAACGCCGCTCCCGGATTTCACTGAAGAGGGCGCTCAGACGATCCCCGCGCCCGCCGTGCAGCCGGAGATATCGCGCGAGAGATATTTGTAGCTTCGATTGCGTAATAATTTTCTAGCCCGCTCGCTCTGAGCGGGCTTTTTAATGTGGAAATCTCTATGTGGAACTGGGGCCCTATTCGGAGTGGCGTGCCCTAAAGTCCGTGGCTTCCCGTTGCTTCCAAACATCCAGTCCAGGACACAGAAAATCCTCACGCCGAAGCGTGTCTTGGTCTTCCTGTCCGCGTTCATCCGTCTTGGTCCGCGGTATGGCTTGTTCTTTCCGCTACCCTCCGCGATCTCTGCAGCAAATTTTCGGCTTCAGCTAAACTGGTGCTTACATAATGAAATCCATCATCGCCAAATTTCTCACCTCCGCTGCCGATCCCAAATTCTTTCCCCAGGAAGGCCCGCCGGAGTTTGCGTTTCTGGGCCGGTCCAACGTGGGCAAATCCAGCCTGATTAATTCCCTGCTGGGCCAAAAGATGGCGCACATCAGCTCCACGCCAGGGCGCACGCGCACCATCAACTTTATTGGGATTTACGCCAAGGCCAGCCAGCCCTATCCGGAAATGTTGCTGGTAGACCTGCCCGGCTACGGTTACGCCAAGCTCTCGCGTGAGATCTCCGCCGAGTGGCCCAAGTTCATTGAACCCTACTTGCAGCAGCGTGAGACGCTGGCGCTCTCCATCGTGCTGATTGACTCCAACATTCCCGCGCAGCCGTCTGACCGGCAGTTGATTGATTTTCTGCGCGGCACAGAAAGCGACTTCCTTGTAGTGGCCACCAAGGCCGATAAGCTTTCCAGCAACAAGTTGCGTAGCGCGCTGGCCGCGCTGGCCCGCGACCATGGCGTTGAAACCCTTCTTCCCTACTCAGCCAAGACCGGTGACGGACGCGCCGAACTCTGGCATGAAATCCGTTCCCGTCTCGCGCCAATCTCTGAGCTATGACGGCCAGCAAAACCATGGACCCATTTGCCCGCAAGATGGTTCTTGGCTCGTTCGTGTATGGAGGCGTGATGCTGGTGATGTTTGCCGTGCTCACCGTGGTCTATCTGCACACGCGGCCACGATGCTCAGATCGCGTGGTAGCGGAAGCTACAGATTCAGGCAGGGCATGGACGGCCACGGTAATGGAGCGCCGTTGCGGCGCGGAAGCGCCTTTCTTCACCCACGTAAACATTCGCGCCGCCGTAGAGGACCTGCACACAGGCTTTTTCTCCGGCGCCGCCACGGAAGGCGAGGTCTTTCTGCTGGAGCAGGATGCAGCGAGCACAGGACTCATCTTGAATTGGACTTCATCCCGCACGCTGAACATACAATGCCCGCGCTGCGGCGCTGGTCTGGTGAGAAAACACGATGAACGCCAGGGCAGCATCGCCATCAGCTACCAGATGCCGCCACGTTAAATTGGCCGCTAATTTATTGGCTTGCCCGGCTTGCTCCGGAATGTTGTTGCAGCCACCCGGCCAGCTCTGCCTGCACTCGCGGCCGCATCTTGACGCAGCTTTCAATGTCCTCACGGGACTGGCTCAGCGCCCTCTCGGCTGACGGAACCTTGTGCTCGGCAAAAAAAGCCTGCACGTCATCGCGCAGATCAGCGCTGCAAAATTTTCGCGTGGCATTCACAATTCCCGCCCCGCTGGACATTGTGATTTTTTTGTCCACCGCCGGCCAGTGTGTTTTTACCCATTCCCACGCAATCGCTTGATCGTCAGTATTGGAAAGGACCCGCGATACCACCTGCGACGCATCCTGGTTCTTCACCTCGTCAGAAACACCAAACTCCAGCACCCGCTCCACGATCTTTGGATCGCGAAACTCCGCCAGCGCCGCGCCTACGTTGTAATACTGTTCCGGCGCATTCATCTGGCGCATGCCGCTCAAATACTGCTCAAACAGTGCAGCGTTGCCAAAACGCGCCGCCACCGCCAGCACATCCTGGGCGATGCTGGCATCCACGGAATTTGGGTCTTTCAGGTATTGCTGCGCCAGCGTGGTGGAGCGCTGAATCGTCTCCGGGTCCTCGCCTACCTTGCCTAGTATGTGAATCAGATCGCCGCGCAGCGTGTGTGTTTCGGCGCTTTCGTTGGCGCCCGGCGTCCAGCCGATTTTTGCCAGCATCGGCTGGAAATTGGCTCGGACCCAGGAGCGGAACGCGCCTGCATCAGCTCCAGTGAGGAGATAGCTATTGATGAAGTCCAATGTGGGCGAATAGCTTTCCACCAGCGCCCTCTGCGCATCCTTGTTTACGGCGGAGACCAGATCCAGGTAGATGGCCATGCTTTCCTGCCCTGACCCCACGAGCGCGGCCTCATCGCGCAAGAGAACGATGCGCTCCGCCGTTGTGAGTTCCGTGCCGGCCACGGCAATCAATTTCTGCAGCTCGCCTTTGTCATACCGTGTGCGGTAATAGCCCGCCGCGCTGCCATTTACAAAGACCCAGGGTAAGCATCCGGCAACGGGCACCGTCTGCTCCTTCTGGCTCAGGATTTGGCAGAACGGCTTGGCCCCGCTCGACTTCAGGCAGACGGGCACCATCCAAAGCTGGTCTTTCTTTTGTGCCGTTGGATCAACCCAGAAGCGTTGCTGTGATGCAGTGACCTGCGTGGTGGGCTGCGGTATGAGCGGCTTGCGTCGTGACCGTTTTTTTGTCCGACTTACCGGCTCCTTGACCACCGGAGGGTTCAGACACGCTGACTTTACTGTGACCAGCGGCTCACCCGGTTGGTCCACGAACGTGGGCATGATCTTATTTACAGGACGGCCGGAAGCGTCCGTCAAAGCCGTCCAGAAATCTTCCGCCGTGGTATTGCCATAGCTGAATTTGCGCAGATACACGTTTACGCCGCGGCGAAACACGTCTGGACTAACGTACGCCTCAATCATGCGGAGCACTGCCGCGGCCTTGTCGTAGGAAATCGCGTCAAATAGCTCGTTGATCTGCTCCGGTGTTTCCGCTTTGGCGCGGATCGGGTGGGTGCTCATCAGCGCGTCAGAACTCAACGCGTGGTCAGTGCTCTGCACCGCGTCCAGCGTTGCATTCCATTCCGGATGGAGCGCCTGCGACGGCTTGTAGGTCATCCACGTGGCAAAGCCTTCATTCAGCCAGATATTGTCCCACCACTTCATGGTGACCAGGTCGCCAAACCACTGGTGCGCCATCTCATGGGCCAGCACCTCAAAGACTTGCTGATGCGAATCGACCGAGGAATTGTTGTCGTCAATAAACAGCAGCGATTCGCGATAAAAAATCGCCGCCGTATTCTCCATGGCGCCGGCCTCAAAATCAGGCACGCCAACAATATCGAGCTTTCCAAAAGGATACGGAATGCCATAGTACTGGTTATAAAACTTCAGGATCTCACCGGCATAGCGTAGCGCGGCCGTGCTGAGTGGTTTTTTGTCTGGCGTCCCGCATACGCGGATCGGGGTGTTTTCCACCGTTGCTTCATTGCATACAAAATCACCCACCGCCATCGCCACCAGGTAGGTGGACATCTGTGGCGTGGTGGAAAATTCCAATGTGTGCTTGCCCTCAACCGGGCCGGGCGTGTCGGAAACAATGCGCCCGTTGGAAATGGCCGTGTCACCCTTGTCTACAATCAGCTTGATGTCAAACTTGGCTTTGATGGCGGGTTCGTCAAATGATGGGAAGGCGCGGCGCGCGTCAGTGGACTCAAACTGCGTTGCCGCATAGCTCCGGGCCTTGGTGCGGGCCAGATAGAATCCGCGCAGCTTGTCATTCAACACGCCGGTAAACTTGAAATGGAGAATTGCAGGCCCCGGCTGCAGATCATCCGCCACGGTCAACGTCACCTGCTCCTGGTGCGGAGCAAAGCTCCACTTGGCTGCCTGGCTCTTGTTGTCCTGCGTAACCGTTACTTCCTGGAACTCCAACTCAGCCGCGTTCAATGTAATGGAGTTGGTTACCTTGTTTACTTCCACGTCAATGGTTGCGTCGCCGGCGAAAACGGCCTTTTGCAGGTCAGGGGTAAACACCAGGCCATAGTGCCGCGGAGTGACTCCATAGGGCAGCCGCTGCGCGCCGGCCAGCAACGGCAGCATAAGAAAAACAACCAGCGCGAACTTCCTGAATGAGGCCATGTTTCTCCTTGAAGGAACCTCAACTGCCCCTTGCTTTTGAGGACGTGTTTCGGCAACCGCTTTTATTGCGCTGCCGGCTTGCAGGGGTGTTGTGCGATCGTTGGCACCCGTTTGCCCTTGGTTACAGTGGCACACAGGCTCGGACGATAATCTTTTCCGGTCCAGTCATACACCGTGGTTTCTATTTTCAGCGGATTGATCTCAAATTGCCCGGTAAGTGACGGCATACCTCTTTTGACGATCTTCATGGGATGAAGTGAGGCGTATTTTTCGTGCAGCGCCAGCCGGTAGTCCTGTCCGCTGCGCAGATACACCAGCGCGTCACAATTTGCGCCCTGGCAATGGCATGGCCCCTTTACCGCAACAATCGATCCCACTTCCCGGCCGCCTGTGCGGATCGGCTGACCTGCCAGCGTTGGCGCGGCTTCTTTCGCGTCAGCGGGCACGGCACACATCGCGTCCTTTAGAGCGGCGGCTTTCAGTTCAGGCGGCAAGTTTTCCTGCTGCGCGGAACATAGGGTGATGGTCCCGCGGAGCAATATAAACAATAAGGATAATAGAGTATTGGATTTCTTCATCGGTCCCTGGAAACGTGAGTTCCTTTTTGCAGCTATTAGGGGAAGATACCACATGGCATGGCGCTGGGCCGTTGCTCAAGCAGGTCCGGGGCGTTTACACACGGTGGAGGTTCCATTCCGGGCGGCCACAAATCGCCTTGCGGCCCCACTGTGATCGCGGTCTGTTTAAAGTCGGCGAGGGAAAGAGAGCGCAGCACAGGCAACACCTTCATTTCGGAATCCATTTTGGGGCCGCCCGGCTTTTCCTGCTTTACCGGATAAGCTTTGCCACGCAGAAATGTCCCGTCCGCTGCCAGGTGCGCTTCCAGGACCAATGAAAGCCCATTTTCCGCGCTCAGGTTAAACGGCCCATAGGTGGCAAAATTCCCCAGTGAGTAAGCAATCAGCTTGCCCTTATAAATCTCCATGGCGCGAACCACATGCGGACCAGAGCCCAGGACCAGATCAGCACCGGCGTCGATGGCGGCATGGGTAAACCGGCGCAAGTCGCCGCGGTCTTCACCCAGAAACGTGTCATCGCCTTCCAGGACGTGCTGGTGCGTTGCACCTTCTGCTCCACCATGAAAGCCCACAATCACCAGATCGGACTCGGTTTTCAGCGAGCGGATGGTCTGCAATGATTCATCAAGAT
>DATBCN010000196.1:0-10861 GCA_036270475.1 Candidatus Angelobacter sp.
CCGGAGGACCGCAAGGACGCGCGCTCACGCGCTGATCTGCGCATTGGGGCGCTTGGCTCCGGCAGCGATTACACTGCGTTTCTTGACCATCTGGGCGTGGCTTCACTCAATGTCGCCTATGGCGGAGAGGACGATGGCGGCATCTACCACTCGATTTACGACGATTTTTTCTGGTTCACCAATTTTTCTGACAAGGATTTTGTTTACGGACAGGCGCTTTCCCAGACCGTTGGCACAATGGTGCTGCGCTTTGCCGACGCCGATGTGCTGCCTTACGACTTCTCCGATTTTGCCGACACCATTCATAAATATTCTGATGAACTGAAGACCTTGCTCAAAAACAAACAGGAGCAGGTGCGCGACCGCAATCAGGACATCGACGACGGCGCTTACAGCGCCGCTTCTGATCCGCGCCGTCCTACCGTCGCTCCGCCGAAGGAAGAGGTCCCGCCATTCCTGAACTTCGCTCCGCTGGAAAACGCGCAAAATAATCTTGATCGCAGCGCGCAACGTTATTCCAAAGCCGTGAAGGCATTCAGCGGTGCAAACTCGTCGCCGCAGGCGTTGCTGTCACTGAACGCCAAACTGCTGCAAGCCGAACGCAAGCTGACGAACCCTGACGGTCTGCCCCGCCGCCCCTGGTACAAACACATGATCTATGCACCCGGCTTCTATACGGGCTACGGCGCAAAGACGATTCCCGGAGTGCGTGAAGGGATTGAAGAGAAGCGTTATCAGGAAGCGGAGAAAGAGATTGTCCGCGCCGCACAGGCGTTGCAGGATTATGCCGCTGCGATTGACTCAGCCGCCGCCGATCTAGAGAAAGCCGGGCACTAAAAACAATTTTCACCGGAGACACGGAGGCACGGAGAAAACGGAAAATAGCGCGTAGCCACTACGCCCACTGAAGCTGCACTCTTGCAGATTCGCGTTTATCAGCGTTGATCCGCGGTAGGCTTTTCTGTAGATAAGCCAATCGCTGCCGCCGCTGTATCATGCACCGGGGTTTCCACGCCAGACACTTTTCCCAGCCTTGAAACCGCTCCACTCATATCTTCAATTTCCGTAGGACGCCCGGCTTCAAGGTCGATGAGCAGGCTGGGCTTCATCGCCTCCGGCAGCCCGTCAATGGTTTTCATGGTGCGTTCTACTTCATCATGGGCCAATGCGACTTTGCGGGCGCGGGCAACGCTTACCACTTCACGCACGGCGCGCTCAATCAGCAGATGGCCAAGGGGCGTGGCGCGGAGCGGACCAATCGCAGTACGTGAGAGTCCGCAAGCCGCCGCCATGGATGCGATGAAAGCAAACTTCCGCCACAGATCGGCGGTGATGTCCTGAGAGATTTCCGCATCCACGCCAGCCTGGCGAAATGCCTGGACGATCTGGTTGATGCGCTGGGCACGTTCATGCTGCGATTGATCCAGTTCTCCCAGAACCACGCGCTGAAATGGACTGCGCCGCTCAAAGACGCCGGGAGCAACGCGCACCACGCTGATTGCCGTAAGCCCGCCCACTAATTGTTCCCGCGAAACTCCGCCGGCAACGAGCCGGTCAACCACTTCAACGCCATTGAGCAGAGGCACAATCAGCGCGCCCTGCGCTGCCAGCAACGCCGCGGTGGGAGCAAGCTCCGCCAGCGAATAATTTTTTACCGCCAGAATCGCGTACTCGACCCGGCCAAAATCTTTTGCGTCGTCACTTGCCTGGACGCGGACAGTAAACGCGTCGCCCGGCACGCGAACTTCAAGGCCCTTGTCGCGCAGAGCCGCCAGATTTTCCTTTCGCGCCAGCACGCATACGTCATGGCCGTGGCGAGCGAGCAGGCCGCCGTAATATCCGCCAATGCCTCCGGCCCCCAGAATCGCAATCTTCATTGAGTGTCCCTTCGAGGGGATAAGACCAGCTACGCGGCGCGCAGGCCGGGCCGCCGTGGTCAGCGCAGTTACTCTGATCCCCATTCAAAAGCGAGCGCCGGAGCGCAGGTTTTGCCCCTTACCGTGACCTGGGTGGTGCCCATGGTCCGGCCCTTTATATAAGGTGAGAGCACCGCCCAGAATTCGCCCTGGGCGCTTACCGTTGGCTGTGAATCATGTATTTCCTGATAAGCCACGGTGTGGAAGGCGAGTTGTTCGCTTGGAGCAAAGCCCTTGCCCCGAATTACGGCAAGCTCAAACCGCGGACTCAGGCGCACCACTTCCAGGCTGCAAGCCTTGTCATGTTCGATCATCGGCGCCGGGACGATGGAAAAGAAGAGCGCGGACGCGTGGTCCTCAGACACCAGCGCATGGCGATAAATCTCTCCAATGCCTGGCGTATAGGTTAGCTTGAGTTCCGCGCCCTTCATGCGCTGGGCGCAGCTCTTGGTGGAATCAGGCGGACAACCCACGGTGCCATCGGCGGCGATGACAAGGCCCTCCATCATTGTGACCGGGACGGGCAAGGTAATGGGCCACGCCATCAGCGTATAAAACTTGTTTTTAGGAGCGCCGCTGGCTTTTACGTGATACTGCATCACCGGTTTGCCATCTACCTGGTCTTTCTTGATCAGCAGAACATCCACCTTGGCGCCCGGCGTGGTCTTTTTGTCCCAGTCAATGGTGGCCTGCGCGGTCTTCTGCATCAGTTCTTCATCGGTGGGCGGCTGCGATTGCGCTGCAGCGGGAGAAGAAGGCTGGGTTTTGGGCTTCTGCGGCGCAGGCGCAGCTTGCCCCAACACCGGTGGATGCGCGCCTGAGAGCGCCATGCACAGAAGCGCTGTAAAAACGCAAGTATGTCGCATGATGATCTGGAGAATACCACAGGCGGGTTGCTCTGAAGATGCGGGCCCCAGCCGTGTCGCAGGCGTGTGCGTGTTTGCTGCGCGCACGGGTTTGATACACGGGTGTCCCGCCTGTATATTGAGGAGCCGGACGCACAAACTGGAGATATGCGGAATGAACAAAGCGGGACGAAAGACCGTAACAATTGCCTTGATTTACTTCATCGTGGTTCCTCTTGCTCTGGCCCAGACCGCGGCCGGTCGCGACGCAAAAGCAAAAACACCACCTACCGCTTCACCCAAGCGCAATGTGATGAGCGCTCTTTTTGATGCCATAAAATTTGACCAGACCGCCATCTCTCCTGACGGCAAGCAGGTGGCGTGGGTAGAAACCACCAAAAACGGATCAGCGATCTATGTCGCGGCGACGGGTGGCGGCGCGCCGCGACGCATCACAACGGGCGGCCAAACGGAAAACGCAATGGCGTGGTCGCCGGACAGCAAACAGGTCGCATTTCTTTCTGACGCCGGCAAACCCGGCCAGCCGCAGCTTTATGTCAGCGGCGCGGCGGGCGGCGCGGGCCGCAAACTCACCAGCGTGAAAGGATTTCTTGCTTCGCCCGGCTGGTCGCCTGACGGTAAAACCCTCGCCATTCTTTTTACTGAAAATGCGGAGCGCTCCGCCGGTCCGCTCGTCGCGGAAAAAGCGCAAACCGGAGTGATCCGGGAAGCTGTTACAGAGCAGCGCCTGGCGCTGGTGGATGCCGCAGGCGGCAAACTGCGCCAGATCTCGCCCGCCGATATGTATGTTTACGAATACGCATGGTCGCCTGACAGCAAGAGCTTTGCCACCACGGCCGCGCATGGCAATGGCGACAACAACTGGTACATCGCGCAAATCTATACCATCCCTGCCGCGGGCGGCGACATGAAGTCCATCTATAAGCCGCCGGTTGAGTCGCAGATTGCCATCCCCGCGTGGTCGCCCGATGGAAAATCCGTGGCCTTCATCTCCGGCATCATGAGCGACGAGCCTGCCGTGGGCGGCGACATCTTTGTTGTTTCCGCAGCCGGCGGCGAGGCAAAAAACATTACGCCCGGCATGAAAGCCTCAGCCGGTTGGCTCACATGGCCGGCTGGCGGCAAAATTCTTTTTGGTGAAGATGTGGATGGCGAAAGCGGCGTGGCCACGGTGGACCCAGCCAACGGCAATATTGAAACCCTGACCCACGCGCCGGGCCAACTGATCGCCAACGGATGGGGCACAGCCATCTCTCTCTCGTCCGACGGCAAGACCGCGGCCGTGGTCCGCCAATCACTAGCCTATCCGCCGGAGGTGTGGGCCGGAGCGATTGGCGAATGGAAGCAAATCACGCAGCGCAATGCCAAATTCAAACCCGCGTGGGGCGAGGCCAAAAGCATCCACTGGCAGAATGACGGATTCAACCTGCAAGGCTGGCTGCTCTATCCGCTGAACTTTGACGCCAGCAAGAAATATCCCATGGTGGTGCAGGTGCATGGCGGACCCAGCGCCATGGCCCATTCATCGTGGCCCAACGCGCATAGCTTTGGCATTGCGCTTTCCCCGGCTGGATATTTTGTTTTTATGCCGAACCCGCGCGGCAGCTTTGGCCAGGGCGAGGCCTTTACGCGCGCCAACGTGAAAGACTTTGGTTACGGCGATTTTCGCGACATCATGACCGGCGTGGACCAGGCGCTCAAAGAAGCGCCTATTGACGAGCATCGGCTGGGCATTACCGGCTGGAGCTATGGCGGCTATATGACCATGTGGGCGGTAACGCAGACCAACCGTTTTGCCACCGCCGTGGCCGGGGCGGGGCTGGCGAACTTCCAAAGCTATTACGGCGAGAACTCGATTGACCAGTGGATGGTCCCGTTCTTCGGCGCCAGCGTCTATGACGATCCCCAGGTTTATGCGAAGAGCTCTCCTATTACGTTCATCAAAAACGCCAAGACTCCCACGCTTGTGCTGGTGGGCGATAGCGACGGTGAATGTCCGACGCCGCAATCCTATGAATTCTGGCATGCGCTCAAAACGCTGGGTGTAAAGACCGAACTTGTCGTGTATGAACATGAAGGCCACATGTTTGCCGATCCCGGCCATCAGCGCGATGTGATTGAGCGGGTGGCCGCGTGGTTTAACCAGCATTTGCAATGAAGAGGTTACGCGGGATCCGTTCCGCGGTTTGCGGCGTATCTGCTCGGGATAAAAAATCGTGGGCGGGTTACGGTAAACGGGTGACGATCAGGTGCTCACGCGGGTGTAGGCTGGGAAAGGCAAAATCACTCACCAGGGTTGTTTCCTGATGCCCCGTTCTAAACGCGCTTCCCGGATACTGCTCGTCAATGGCGATGCTACAGTGCAACATCTGCGGGCGCTGATGCTGCGCATGGAAGGCCATCGCGTGGATACGGCGGCGGACCTGCAGGCTGCTCGCGAGACTGTTGCCATTTGCAGATATGACCTGGTCATCGTCGATGTCGGCTATTTTGCCGCACTTGGACTGGAGTTCTGCGAGGAGATCAAGCGAAAACGTCCGGGACAAAAAGTTCTGATGCAGGTGGACGCGCATCTTTTCCTGGAGCGCGAGAGCTGCCCGGACAAAGTGGTGGCCAAACAGGATGGGCCGCAGCATTTTGTGCATGAAGTGGAACGGTTGCTGCAGGCATCGTAAGCCGCTGTGCCGCGCTCAAAATCAGCCGTAAAGCATGGTATCTATTTAGGTGAAACCACGCGCCCGTATTCTGACGCCCGCGCAACGCGGTCAAAGTAGCTGTAAGCCAGAGCGGATATTTTGCGGATCGCCGCCGAACCGTCCTTCTCGTCCTTGAGGTAAGTAGTCATCACGCACAAAATATATGGGCGGTCCTTCAGTAGGACAATGCCAGAGTCATTGCGGACAGCCTCAAGTTCGCCGGGCTTGCTGGCGGCCACGGCGTCGTCCGGCAGGCCTTGCAGCAGGGCGCTCTCTTTGTGCGTGCTTAGCACCTTGATAAAGTCAGCCGTCATTTCTTTGTTGAGCAGCCTGCCGCGATAAATTGTCTCCAGCAGCGTCATCATCTCGCGCGGCGTGGATACGTTTTCCCGGCCTTCATTCGCGGCCTTCAGGTCCATCATCTGCCGGCGCAGGCGCGTGGCATGCAGCCCCATGGCTTCCAGCATCGCGTTTACATTGTCCATGCCTACGCGCCGGATCAGCACATTGGTCGCGCTGTTGTCACTCACCGCCACCATCATGGTGGCCAGGTCGCGCAAGGTTAGGCGGGTAATGCCGGGCGTGAGTCCCAGCAGGATGTCACTGCCGGAAACCAGATCTTCCTTGCGGACCATATATTCGTCAGTGAGTTTGAGCTTGCCCTGCTGCGCCTGCAGATAAAGATTTGCCAGCACTGTGATCTTGATGGAACTGGCCTGCGGCATGATCTCGTCGCCGTGGATGAAAAAAGTTTCGCCGGAAGTGATGTCCTCCACCGCCAGGCCCATCACGCCATCCAGCCCACGATCCACCGCGCGGATTTCTTCCTGCAGCTTTTGCCACAGGGCTTGTCTCTTCTCGGCGCTGGGCTTTTCCGGGCAGCATTGGGCCGTTGCCGGCACGCTGCAGAACACAAGAAAAAGATAAGGAAGGATTCGCCTAAGCATCTTGGCGAGAGTGTATATGCAGCATCCGCGTTTGTGAAGCAATCATGCGATAATTTCACGACCCGGCAAACGCGCATCACAGTATTTGGAAAAGTCGGCAAGACAGGCAAGCATGAAGACGAGCAGACCGTTGTACGCACAAACGCCCGCTCCCGTGGGGACCGATACAGAAACACATCGTCTGATACTGGCTGCAATTCACGAGAAGCGCCTGCTGAGCTTCTACCTGGATGGCAAAGCCCGCATCACCGAACCACACGACTACGGAATTCAAAACGGCAAAGTCCGGCTACTGGCCTATCAGGTTGCCGGCGCAAGCAGCGGCCCTCTACCCGGCTGGCGATGGATAGAGATCCCCCGCATGTCAAAACCTGAACTACTGGTCCATACCTTTCCGGGCAATCGCGTGGCGCCTACGGGCAAGCATCACCAGTGGGAGGTGCTGTTTGCCAGAGTCGATCCGCCGGAGGACCAGTCTTCAACTTAACGCGCGATTCACACCATCGGCGTATACTCTGTTGGCTATGGCAAATATTGATAAGCATCCTGCAGGTTCGTTTTGCTGGGTTGAACTGGCGACCACTGACCAGAACGCGGCCAAGGCCTTCTACACTTCTCTTTTCGGCTGGGCCGTTGAGGACAACCCCATGGGGCCCGATGATTTTTATTCCATGTTCAAACTTTCCGGTCGCGATACCGGCGCCGCCTATACCATGCGCAAGGAGCAGCGCGCACAAGGCGTGCCGCCGAATTGGATGATCTATATCGCCGTGGAAAATGCCGACCAGGCGGTGAGCAAGGCCGCCCAGGCCGGAGGCACAGTGCTCTCTCCCGCATTTGACGTGATGGATGCCGGACGAATGGGCGTGATCCAGGACCCGACGGGCGCGGTGTTTTCCGTGTGGCAGCCGAAAGGAAGCAATGGCATTGCCGTCAGCGGCGACAACTCGCTCTGCTGGGCCGATCTGAGCACGCCGGACACTGACCGGGCAGGCAAGTTTTATGCCGAACTGTTTGACTGGCAACTGACGAAGGATGACAAAGACCCTTCCGGTTACACTCATATCAGGAATGGCGAAAATTTTATCGGTGGAATTCCACCGGCAGCGCACCGCAATCCCAATATACCGGCGCACTGGCTCGTCTATTTCCAGGTTGCCGATCCGGAGGCCGGAACGGCCAAAGTTGCGCAGCTTGGCGGCAAAATCCTGATGCCCACGCGCAAGATGGAAAACGTGGGCACATGGTCCATTGTTGCCGATCCGCAAGGCGCGGTGTTTTCATTGTTTAAGTCGGCAAGGTAAGTACTTGGCAAATGGCAATTAGCAGCTAGCTTTTTTCTGAAATCCCGAACGAAGTGAGGGATCGCTATCCGCTCGAGTTTTTTCAGGGATTCTCACTTTTCTTAATCTTATGCTGCTCTTATGCCGCTATGTTCAATCCTGTCAAACCGCTGGAATTTTCATCCTGTTTGATTTTGCCTTTGTGGCTTTCCTTGGCAAGCTGGCAGTTCAGCTCCGCGCCCACCAGCATGAAAAAGCTGGTCCAGTAGAGCCACACCATTAACGCGATGACCGCGCCCATGGTGCCGTAAGTTTTGTTGAAGTTGGCAAAGCTGCGGAAATAAATTCCCAGAGCGTAAGAAAGGCCAATCCAGCATCCCACGGAGAGCACCGCGCCGGGCAGAGTGGTCCAGAAGCGTTGTTTCACGTTAGGCGCAATAAAATACAGGGCCTCCATGGCAAGCACGGTGAACAGGACTGCCACAGTCCAGTGAATATACGGCCAGGCAGCGGCATAAAGCCAGGAGAGATTGGTGCGTGACGCGAGCCATGTGCCGAATTGCGGCCCCACAATCATCACGACCAGAGCGATGAGCAGAAGCGCTCCTACCAAGAGCGTCAAGCCGACGGCCAGCGGCCGGGTGACCCAGAAGGGCCGGGCTTCTTCCACTTCATAGGCGATGTCGAGCGCCTCAATCGCCGCGGCAAACCCGCCGGAAGCAGTCCAGAGCGTGCCCAGGATTCCGAAGGAGAGAAGCGCGCTGCGGTTGGGAGTGACCACGGTGGCCAGGACCCTGCGCAATAGATCGATCGAGTCATGGGGCACGAAGCCGGTCATCAGCGAGAGCACCTGGTCAAACGGTTTTGCGCCGGGCAGGTACGCCACAATCGCGGAGACCAGAAGGAAGGCAGGGAAGAGCGAGATCACAAAATAATAGGAGAGAGCGGCGGCCATCTGCAGCGTGTGCTTTGCCGGTACGGCTTCAACCGTACGCCACAGCGCATCTTTGACGCCACCCAATTTGCTCCCACCCAACTTCATTTGAACCCAGGTCCTTTCAGGATATGGAGACCCTGACATTTGGTTAGATGCAGTTCGCGGCATGGATGCCTGCTATGTTCCAATGAGTGGAGAGGCGGTGGAATGGCGGCAAAAACATACAATTTGGTTTTTGAGCAATACGTTCCCAAAGAGCGGCGCATAGTTTTTGCCTTTTTCGCTCAAGCAGAAAACCTGGAGGCCATAACTCCTGAGTGGCTGCATTTCAAGGTGCTTGCCAAAGCAGCTTACCTGTCACCCAACAGTCCTCAGTCATCCGCAGGGAAAGCAAGCGTGAAATGTTTGTGAAATTTCCTCGCGCTGATGGCCGCCGCGGGGCGTTGACAAAAACCGCACACCGCCAACATATAGAATAGTTTCTTCGGCCCACATACTTCATGAATACGGAAAAGAACCTGATTGCCAGGCATTTTGGCTTACGCGGCATTGCGCTGTTTGAGGCAGCCAAGGGGCTGATTGGGCTGGCAGTTGTAATCTGGCTGCTCAGTTTGCTGCACAGCGACCTGGAGAGCGTGGCTTCTCACTTGCTGCATTTTTTGCACAAGTCCCTGCACCTGAGTCCGGACGGGCATATCGCGCGGTCGATCATGCGGGGCGCTTCCCGCGTTACCCATGGCAATTTGCTGATGTTTGCCGGGCTGGCTTTTTTGTACGTCACCGTGCGCTTTGTTGAGGCGACAGGTTTATGGCTGGAGAAAGAATGGGCGGAGTGGCTGGCGCTGGTCAGCGGCGCGATGTATATGCCGTATGAGATGTATGAGCTGGCGCGGCATGCCACTCTGATCAAGTGGGGCATTCTGGCCAGCAATGCTTTAATCATCCTGTATATGGCGTGGTTGCTGAGGGATTCGCACAGGAAGAAAAAACAGTTGCAGGAGGCCGCGCCGGCAAAAACGGTCCAGCCGCAGGAAGGCGATTAGGGTCTAAGTGACTATTTTGCTTCATACACTGTCTTGCCGCCCACGACTGTCCGCAGAACGCGGGTCTTGAGGATTTCCGCCGGCGCTACCTTGGTGATGTCGCGATCGAGCACGACCAGGTCCGCCAGCATACCGGGCTGGAGCCGGCCTTTTTTGTCCTCGGCGAATTCGGCTTCCGCCGCGCAGATGGTGTATGCATAAATGGCGTGATCGATAGTGAGCTTCTGTTCCGGGTAATACTCTTTGGTTCCCGCTTCATTCTTGCGCGTGACTGCCGCATAGAGGCCGCGGAAGGGAGTGATAGGCTCAACGGGAAAGTCGGTGCCAAAGGCGAGCCGGACGCCGTTGTCTTCAAATTCTTTCCAGGGATAAGAATGCTGGGCGCGCGCGGGGCCAATGTGCGACTCCGCCCAGTTCATGTCAGTGAGCAGATGGCTGGGCTGGACTGAAGCGATCACGCCCAGGTCTTTATATTTCTTGAAATCTTCCGGAGCAACCACCTGGTCATGCTCAATGCGGAAGCGCAAATCTTTTTTGTTGCTCTTCTGGATGGCGTAGGCAAAAGCGTCCAGGGCCATGCGCGCGCCGCGGTCACCGATGGCATGAAAGCCAAGCTGAAAGCTGTTATTCGCGCGCTCCGCCGCCATGGCGTTGAGCTTCTCCTGTTCATAACGGGGAATGCCCGCGTTTTTCGGGTCGTCATCGTAAGGCGCAAGCATGGCGGCCGTGCGTGAACCGAGAGAGCCATCCATGAATCCCTTGAGCATACCCGTGTGCAGCATAGGATCGCCTTGGGCATGGTGCTGGCGCATGTGCAGCAACTGCTCCGCCGGCGCGTCAAAGGGCAGCCACTCAGAGATGCGGAGAGTCAGCTTGCCCTCTTTTTCCATCTGCTCGTAGGTGAGAAAGTCTTCCCAGTCAGAGTTGTCCTGCGCGGAGGTGACGCCCCAGCGGGCTGCCTCCTGCAGCGCGAGTTCAGCGGCGCGCCGGCGTTGCGCTTGCGTCGGCGGTTGGATTTTGTCGAATACCGCGCCCATTGCGGTCTCGCGCAAAATTCCTGTTGGCTCGCCTTTCTCGTCCTTATCAATCTTTCCGCCATGCGGGTCGGGACTTTGGGCGGTTACGCTTGCCGCCTTTAACGCGGCGCTGTTGGCAATGGCGATGTGGCCATCA
>DATBCN010000197.1:0-12230 GCA_036270475.1 Candidatus Angelobacter sp.
CTCACGCGGCAAACGCCAAACCCTGGGCAGCAACGTATCCACCCGGCAAGTCTTCGGGCCGGGACACACCCATGGCAAACGAATCCTTGTCCGGCGTATGGGCGACGGATGAACGAATCAGGAGCTTCGCCAATGAAAAAAATTTCCAAGACTATTCTGGCTATATCAATTCGCCACGACTTCAGTGGCCCGAACCGTTCCCAACTGGGCGTCCAACACGGCCTATGGCATCGGCGCTCCGGGAATGTTGTTTTCCCTCCCGAAGCATTGCGACTGGAACCCCGACCATCAAGGAGGTCTTCGATGAAACAACAGACTCTGTTTGCTCTGGCTGTATTAGTCATCATGTGTTCCGGAATGTCACTTACAGCTTCCGCGCAAGCTGCTTGTGCCCCGCCGTGGCAAATCGGAATCCCCATTACGACCGGCGAGGTCCTTTCTTTTGGTGGTCATAACTGGAAAGCGATCCAACCCGAGACTCAAACCGTGGATGGCTGGCAGCCGCCGAATGTGCCCGCCCTGTGGTCCGATTTGGGGGCATGTTCAGGAGGAGGCACACCTACTCCGACTCCAACACCCACGCCAGCGGCGACACCTACTCCAACTCCGGCGCCCACTCCCACGCCTGCTCCCGGAGGCGGCACTTGCAATCCGCCCTGGAGTGCCAGCACAACATACGCTTCACCCGGCACCAAGGTAAGCAGGAATGGCATCAACTACCAGAACGCTTTCTGGACAATGGGTGATGATCCGGCTACTCACAGCGGCCCGGCCGGCAGTGGGCAGCCGTGGATTCCGATAGGGTCATGTAGCGCATGTAGTACCCTGGCGAGTGCTCCCGGCAAACCAACTGCTTCAGGAACCACATTCAACAGCACGAATTTGAGCTGGCCTGCTGTTGCCGCGCCCGCGAACTGCAGCATTACCGGTTACACGATTTTGAAGAATGGCAGTTCCATCGGTACCGCGAGCGGCACCAGCTTTGCCGTGAACGGGCTTACAGCGCAGACCACATTCAATTTCTCGGTTGAAGCGAATGATGGGGCCGGATCTTCTGCGCCAAGCGCTTCGGTTGCCGTAACCACTCCGGCATGCACTGGGACATGCGGCGGCGGCGGTGCGGTAACCCTAGCCGCCTTCAAGGATGTAACGCTCAACGCCGACTTCAATACCGGCCAGCAGCGATCGGCGGTAACGGGCACGGTCCAGCCGGTCACCAGCGCCATGCCGAACAAGACGCTGGTATGGGCGTTTGCCACCGGTACCTGCGATGCGGAAAGCTGGGCCGGAATAACGCCAGCCATGGAAGCCACAAACGTTCAGGCCTTTGTCAACGCCGGCAAGAACTACATCATCAGCACCGGCGGCGCCAACGGCACGTTTGATTGCTCCAGTGGACAGGGGTTGATCAACTTCATCAATAGATACAATTCAGCGAACCTGGTCGGCGTCGACTTCGACATGGAAGGCGGCCAGTCACAACAACTGATTGACAATGTGATTAATGCGGTCAAAGTAGCGCAGGGAACGTTCCCCAACCTGCAATTCAGCTTCACCATCCAATCGCTCGGCACTACGGCGGCTAATCCGATCACGGGCGGAAGTGTTGGCACCACGGTCGTCTCGGAGATCAAGCGTCTGGGGCTGGCGGGCAAATACGTCATCAACCTCATGACGTTTGACTATGGCTCCACCAATGTGAATAACTGCGTGGTGGTGAATAATCTCTGCGATATGGGACAATCCGCGATTGCCGCGGCGCAGGCGCTCAACCAACAGTCCGGCATTCCGTTTAATCACATTGGAGTCACTATGATGATTGGGAAGGCCGACACCCAAGACGAAATCACCAGCCAGCACGACATCGACACAATTGACGCGTTCGTTCTATCCAATGGCCTGCCGTTTATCGGTTATTGGTCGTTCGACCGCGACACACCCGGAGCCGGCGGCAGCAGCAGTAGTGGTACGAATGTGTCAGCTCTCACCTACATCCGCGAGTTTATGAACAGTCTGGGCGTGCAATAACCCAGGATAGATGGATGGCGTCGCGGCAGATCAGCCGCGACGCCATCTTTACCCCATCTTTATTATTTTAGGGCCGGTCGGGATGAGCATTTGGGACCAGCCTTTTTTACGATGTGCAAACCGTCGCCTCCTTTTTATCACTCACTTCTGCTTACCGCACCGCCGTTGGGTGCAAGGTTCTGGTATTGTTTCCGATCATGAAGAAGTTTCCTGCTATTGTGCTGGTTGTTGTATTGCTGCTTATCCCCTGCTGGCCTGCCGACCATTTCTCTGCGGCCGCTCCTGTGGAGCTGAATAAAGAAGGACGCCGCTGGGTTGAACAGACGCTGAAAAATCTCTCGCTGGAAGAAAAAGTCGGGCAGATGCTAAGTGTCCGCTACTTTACTGACTTCCAGAATTTCAGCGGCGAGAGCTACACGCAGTTCCGCGATCAAATGCGCAGATACCATGTTGGTTCCGTGGTGCTCACTGTCCATGTGGATGGCCCTGTCTTGCTCAAGAATCCTCCTCTGGAGGTGGCAGCCGTGGCCAACCAGTTGCAACGCGATTCCCAATTGCCGCTGTTGATTGCCGCCGATTTTGAGCGCGGACTGGCTTCGCGCGTGAGTTCCGTGCCGGCATTCCCAGATGCCATGGCCTTTGGTGCAACAGGAAATCCCGCATATGCGGAAAAATTCGGCGCCATCACAGCGGATGAGGCGCGTGCCATCGGGGTCCACTGGGATTTTTCTCCCGTTGCGGACGTGAACAGCAATCCTGACAATCCCATCATTAATACGCGTTCATTCGGTGAAGACCCTGCCGCGGTCGGGAGCCAGGTGACGGCCTTTATCAAAGGCGCGCGCGCCCACGGAATGCTGACTACGGCAAAACATTTTCCCGGACATGGCGATACTGACACGGATTCACACCTTGGCGTCTCCAGAGTTGGCGGTGACATGGCGCGGCTTCGCGCGGTGGAGCTAAAGCCATTTGCTCAGGCAATCGGCGCCGGCGTGGATTCAGTGATGGTGGCCCATCTGGCGGTCCCTGCTTTGGATTCCGATCCAAACAAGGTTGCCACTGTTTCATCCAGCGTTATCACAGGAGTTCTTCGCGGACAGCTAGGTTTCAAAAATCTTATAGTCACGGATGCATTAGAGATGCGCGGCCTCACCAGCCTGTATCCGCCGGAACAGGGAAGCCCTACCGCGAGAGCATCGGTCGATGCCGTGAAGGCCGGCAACGATGTGCTTTTGTGGCCCACTGATCTTGACGGAGCGTTTCACGGAGTTGTGGACGCGGTGAAACGCGGTGAAATTGCCGAGGCCCGCATTGACGATTCGGTAAGAAGAATTCTGGAAATGAAAGCGTCGCTGGGACTGGACCAGGCGCGTCTGGTGGATCTGGAACAGGTTTCTTACAAAGTGAGCAAGCCGGAAAACCTGGCGTTTGCACAGCAAGTGGCGGATGAGGCAGTTACCGTGGTCCGCGATAACGGCAAAGTGCTTCCATTGGCGCGGCTCAATCCTAACCAAACTGAGAGCGAGGTCTTCCAGGCAGTGGCCAAGCCGGGCGTGCAAGTGGTGGTGCTGATTATGACGGACTCGATCCATGCGAATTCAGGACGCGCGTTTGAACTGGCGTTGAAAGCTCGCCGCGCCGATGCAACCGTCTTTTATGTGGACAATTCCCTGGCGACGCCGTTGGCAGCGCCAATTTTTCAAGCCGTAAAGGACGCGGCAAAAGTCGTGGTCGCGGCATATGTTGCGCCAGTTGCCGCCAAACAAGTGATGGTCAACGGCAAGCTGGTGAATACCGTTGGATTGGAACAGGCCAGCGGACAACTGCTGGCGCAGTTGCTGGATATTGCCGCAGACAAGACCGCGGTAGTCGCACTGGGCAGTCCGTATCTGGCGCAGAATTTTGGCGCGGTCCAGACGTATCTCTGCACGTTTTCAAATGCGACAACGTCAGAGCTGAGCGCCGTCAAGGTCCTGTTTGGCGAGCTGCAGCCCCACGGCAAATTGCCGGTGACGCTGCCGGGCATTGCGGAACGTGGATTCTCACTGCCTGCACGGAGCGCAATTAACGGCAGCACAGGGAATCAATAACAGTGAGCGGCAAGTGGCCAGGGCCTATCAAGGAATGGCGCGGGTTGACTCGCGGACAACGATCTCAGAAGGTAGTTTTCGATGGATCGCGGGGACTTTACGGTTTTCCGCTGCCGAGCTGATGCTGTCAATCGCGATGTTCACGGCTGATGCTCCCATGGATTCCAGCGGCTGATGGACCGTGGTGAGTGAAGGAACAAACAACGCCGCCGAGCTGACATCATCGAAGCCAATGACAGAGCAATTTCCTGGCACCTTGATTCCTGCTTTTGTCAGGGCCCGGACCGCACCGAACGCGGTCATGTCGTCATAGGCCATCAGCGCGGTGAATGGCCGCTTTTGTTTCAGCAACTCCTGCGTCATCCGGAATGCGTCATCCACGCCCATGTTCGGATTGAGTTGGTCGGGCAGGTCTACGGCCAGACGCTCATCGATCTGGAGTCCGGTGTCGCGGGTGAAACGCTGGACGCCGCGCCAGCGGTTTTTGCTGCTGGAAAGGGCTTTGGGGCCGCGAACAAAGGCGATCTTGCGATGGCCCAGAGCGTACAAGTGCGCCACCGCGGCATAGCCGCCGCCTTCATCGTCCACGGTGACAGAACTGGTGGAGTTGGATTGAAGCTCCCGCCCGATGATCACCGTGGGGATCTCCGGCTTTTCCAGATCGGAGAGAATATTGATGTCCAGAAAGAGCCAGTTGGCCAGGATAATCAGCGCTTCCACCCGGCGTTCCAGCAGCATTTCCAGATACCGCTCAAACCGGCTGCGCTCATTGTGGGCATCAGTGAGTATGGGCAGATAGGAGGATTGATACAAAGTATTTTCAATTCCGCGCAAAATCGGGGTGCAATAGGGGTCAGTAATATCGAAAAGCATTACGCCCACGGTGTGATTGCGTTTGCTGCGCAGCGATTTGGCAAAAATATTGGGATGGTAGCCCAGGGTCTTGGCGGCTTTCTGAATGCGGCCCTTGGTGGGAAGAGGAATGTAGCGTGCCAAAGGCGCATTGTTCAGCACGATGGAAACAGTGCTGGCGGAAAATCCGCTGGCCTTGGCCACGTCTCGAATTGTGACGGTTGCTTTCTTGGAGTCCTTGCGTCCCACGTTTCCCCCGCTAGACCTGAGTGATCTAAAGAAAGTCCCGAGCTGTTTATTGAAACCAAGCATAGACGTTCCCCAGGGCTTTTCCAAGCTCTTTTCCAGCGCTGTGAAATAACCATTGTTTTATTGAAACGTTTTTGTATAATTTGGTCTGTTTCCCTGGCGCATTGCGCCGGCCTGCACGGTGAACCTCATGCGCTCCATTGCCATCGGCGTCGATCTGGGCGGCACCAACATGCGGATTGCCGCGGTTGAGGATACCGGCCAGGTCCTGCAGGTTGTCAGCACGGCCACCGAGGTCCGGCGCGACCGCGATGACGTGGTTGGCGAGATGTCGGCTACAATCCAAAATCTTGTCCGAGAGTACCGCTCCAGCCATAAGCTGCTTGGAATCGGCGTCGGCATTCCGGGAATTATTGATCTGGCCACAGGTACGTTGCACTCCGCTGCCAACCTGCCGGGCTGGGCGAATTATCCCGTAAGAAGAGAGTTGGAGAACCGGCTGGGTGCGCCCGTAGTTCTTGAGAATGATGCCAACTGCGCGGCCCTGGGGGAGAAATGGACCGGCGCTGGGCGCGGCGTTGAAGACCTGTGCATGCTGACGCTGGGAACAGGCGTTGGCGGCGGATTTGTAATCAATGGCAAGCCATGGCACGGGATGATCGGCATGGCGGGCGAACTGGGGCATATGACCGTTTTTCCTGACGGAATTCCCTGTGCGTGCGGCAACATTGGATGTCTGGAACAGTACGCGTCAGCCACGGCGATCAAGCGCATGGCCACGGAAGCCATCGCCAACAATGGAGCCCCAGAACTGGCGCGATGCATGGAAGCCGACCCAAAATTCAGCGCGCGCACGGTGTTCCAGTGCGCTTTGGATGGCGACCCCTCCGCGCTCAGGATTTTTGCCGCTGCTGGCGCTGCGCTGGGAATTGTGCTGGCCAACCTCATCAACGCGTTCAACCTTCCGCTTTATGTGGTGGGTGGAGGAATGTCCAGGGCATGGGGCGTGTTTTCTCCGGGAATGTTTACTGAACTGCGGAAACGGTCCATCGTCTTTCGTGCTGGCGAGGCTGCAGGAGTGAAAAATAAAGGGACGGTAGTGGTTCCGGCGCAACTCTCGGGCGATTCCGGACTGGTGGGGGCCGCCCGGCTGCCCATGATCGCAAAAACTTCGTGGAGTTTTTGTTCCCTGGCCGTTTAAGGCTTGTGCGACCTCTGCCAGTGGAGCCATCCCTGGAGATTGTTGCCCGGTCCTTCAAAATAACAGCCTTTTCAAAATAACAGTCTTTCCAAAATGACGGCTTCCAAAAATAATAGGAAAGACACTTTGTCCCAGCCAATTTGCCCTGCTGGTTCGTTTATTAAAAATATGTGTACGAAAGGCTTGACACTGGGCCACGCATGGAGGAGAATTTCGCCGAGTTTATAGAATCGTTTCAATAAACAGTTGAGAAAGAAACGATCATGCTGGAATTATCAATAAACGAGCGTTGTGGAGAGGCCAAACGCCGCTCCGCTGTGATTGGAGATCAAATGCAGCACAATCTCTGTACCCCGTCAATTTCAGAGGCACACTCCAACTCCCCATCGAACTCGGTCGGCGTTGGGCAGAGTCAACAACAGAAGGCATTCCTGGCGAGTGCCTTATTTTTTTGTTTCCTGTTAGCCCTTGCCGTGGCCGCGCCGCCGGCGTATGCGCAGGAATCGACCGGCGCCATCACCGGGACCGTGGTCGATCCGAACGGAGCCCCGGTGGAAGGCGCAAGGGTAGCCGCGAAAGATCTGGAGCGCGGCATAACGCTTACCACCCAAACCAACGAAACAGGAACATTCAATTTTCCGCGGGTCCCTGCCGGGAACTATGAGGTAAAGGCGGAAGCCAAGGGCTTCCGGGCCGTGGTGCAGAAATCTTTTACGCTGGTCCTGAACCAGACCGCGCGTTTCAATTTTCAGTTGAAGGTAGGGGAAGTGAGTGAGACCGTCGAAGTGACGGCGGAAGCGCCGCTGCTGCAGACTGACACTAGTTTGCTCAGTTCGCTGATCGATGCGCGAACGGCGGAAGCACTCCCGCTTTCCACGCACAACATCAACCAGTTGACCCTGGTGGCGAGTCCCGGAGTGATTACGCCCAACCTGTTTGGTTTTCAGGCGGCGCAGAACAGCTTTGGAACGGGACGGCCCTACGTGAACGGCGCGCGCGAGCAGGAAAACAATTTTCTGCTTGACGGCATGGACAACAATCAGCCGGACAACAACGATGTCGGTTACGTGCCGGCGCCGGAGGCGATCCAGGAGTTCAACTTGATCACGGGCAGCGCGCCCGCGGACTTTGGCAATTATCTGGGCGGCGTGGTGAACGTGAGCATCAAGTCCGGTACCAATGATTTTCACGGTTCACTGTATGACTATCTGCGCCGCGGCGGGTTGAATGCCAATAGCTGGCAGAATAATACCGCTTGCGCGTCAAACGGTCCCGGCTTCATTTGCGGCAGGGACGCGGCGGGAAAGCAAATTGCTCCGCGCCCCGCGCTGCACTATGACAATTTTGGCTTCACGTTTGGCGGTCCCATCATTCACAACAAATTATTCTTCTTTTCTGACTATGCAGAATCGCTCTTTTCGCAGCCCTCCACCTTCACGCAACTGAGCCTTATTCCTAATGCGCAGAGGGGCGGGGATTTTTCCGCGCTCTGCCCGGAAGGGTTCTCCGGAGGCATCTGCAATAACGTGGCGCATCAGCTTTTTGATCCGGCGTCCAGCGCTAATCCAGCAACGCGGACGGCTTTCGCGAACAACCAGATCCTGGTCGGCAGGTTCAACTCCGCCGCCAAAGCCATTGTTAACTCTCCTTTCTATCCTGGCGGCTCCATTGCCAACAACGTCAGCCAATTTAAGACCAACTCTTATCAGGGCGATCTCAAGATCGATTTTGTTCCTTCAGAGAAGGACCATGTGATGGGCCGCTGGTCACAGCAGTTTGTGACCGCTCCGCGCAGCAACAGCATCCAATTGCTGGGCGATTCAGACCGCACCTTCCCATTGAAGAACCTGGTCATCGATGAAACGCATACTTTCTCCGCCTCGCTCCTGAATGACGCCCGCGTGGGTTTCCAGTATTTCCCGGTGACTGAGGGCTTTTCTAATCCCACGGGGCAGAACCTGCCAGCTACTTTTGGCATCGCAGGGGTAACATCGACTTTCCTGCCTGCGCTGGTCTTTACGGGATCAGGTCCGCAACCGGGCACGTTTGGCAACAATGATCTGGTCCAGTCCTTTCATGACACCACCTGGCAGTTTGAAGACACCTTGACGTGGACGCACGGCAGGCACGTGATTCACGGCGGCTTTCAGGCGTACCACTACATCATGAATGATTTGTATCCGGGCAATGCCGGACTGGCCGGTCAATTTACTTTCAATGGACAGTTCACCGGCAACAACAGCACTTCCAACGGTAATTCCGTCGCCGATTTTCTGCTTGGACTGCCGCAGGATGTGCAACAAGGAAATGGCGGCGGCGGAAACAAGTATTTGCGTAACAGCCTTTTTGGGATTTTCGCGCAAGACAACTGGCGCATTAAGAACAATCTGACCTTGAACCTTGGCCTGCGCTATGAACTGACCACGGCACGGCAGACGAACAACGGGCAAGACGTCAACTTCGATCTGATTACCGGCAAGCCGACGATTGGGAGTGGCTATAACACCTACACCGGAATCGGCAACTTCCAGCCGCGGCTTGGTTTGGCGTGGCAACCGCACTGGACATCCATTTGGGGAAGAGATACGGTGATTCGCGCCGCCTACGGAATTTCCAGCTTCATGGAAGCCAACGGCGTTAACAACCTGCCATATCAGAATCCACCGTTTATCCAGGCGCATGAGATTATCAATCAGGCCACTCAGGCTTTGCCGAGCAGCACGCTGAGCCAGGGTTTTAGCGGCTTTCCCGCTTCTGCCTGTACCGCGGCAACATTGCTGACCCTCTCACCGGCATGTATTCAGGGTGCTACGCTCCATTTGACCAATCCCGATTTACGACCGGCCGCAGATCAGCAATGGAACCTCACCATCCAGCGGCAGCTTGGCAGCAGAACATCGCTCTCAGTGGGATACGTGGGCAACAAGATTGACCACATGTCCGATATTTTCATCTTCAACCAACTGCGGCTGGTTTCTCCTGGCGTTACAGCGCCCGGCCCATTTGCTCAGTCCCTGATCAACTGTTGCGGAGCGGGGAACTCGCCCACGATTCGCTTCAACGATTCCAGCGGCATCCAGCGCTACAACGCGCTGCAGGTCACAGTGGCACAGCGGGCATGGCAAGGACTTGCGTTCCAGGCGAACTACACCTGGTCCAAGTGCATGTCAAACAGCTTGGGTTATTTTGGACCGTTTGGTGATGAAGAAGCACTGCCCGGAACCGTTAGCCAGACCGGATTTGGTTTCTTCTTTCAGGATGCTTATAACGCCAAAGGAGATTATGGACGCTGCATCTCCGATGCCGCCAGCCTATTCAACGGCTATTTGACGTATGACCTGCCATTTGGCAAAGGCCGGATGTTTGGCGGATCGGTTGAACCGATAGTAAATGCCTTTATCGGTGGCTGGAGCATCGCGTCAAATTTCACCTTCCACACCGGCTTTGCTCTTTATCCACACGGTCCTGATAACTCCCTGACCGGCAGCGCTTCACCGCGTCCGGATTGCGTTGCGGGCGTTTCTCAGTCCGGGAGCGGCAAGCTCACTGATCCTAACCTGACCGGCGGTGTTATCGGCATCCAGTTGCTTAATCCGCTGGCAGTGGTGCCGGCACAAGCTGGCCACTTTGGCACATGCGGCGCGGGTTCATTCCGTGGACCGGGACTGGCAACCTCCGATCTGAGCATCGTCAAGGCATTCGCCATCTCTGAGAGGACGAACTTCCAGTTCATTACCCAGTTCATCAACCTGACCAACACACCGATTTTTGGCGCGCCAAACTCAAGCCAGGGATCGACGTTTGGATTGGTGACATCCTCGAATCCCGGACGGCAGGTGCAGTTCGGAATGAAACTCCTCTTCTGAGCGGGCAGATGGCTGCTGTTTTTTGGAAACAACCGCGCGGGGCCACTGGCAAAGTGCCATGGCTCCGCCGAGTTAAAATTTCGAGTCAGGTCTGCCCCTCTGATCTGGTTTCAAATGCAATCTGACCGGCGTTTCTCCCGCCGGATCAGTGGCCCATGCGGGACCACGGTGGGAAACTCAGTGGTCCCGTATTCATTCGGTTTGCATTTGCTGCATGCAAGTCCACGAGCAAAGCCTGCGGCATAACGGTCCGGCCTGGCGATTGGCATGAGAAAGAGCACTGCGGGGTCCAGCTTCGGCTGCGAGGGAAATCCGAGAATGAGCCAGAGCCAATCCAAGACGAAAAACGGTTTTCCGCACTTTATGCTCAAGGAGATTTTTGAGCAACCGCAAGCCGTGCAGCGGGTGATTGAAGGCTGGATGGACGCGGCCGGCAAGATTACTGTACCGGGGTTTTCTTTTCCAGCGGAAGAGATTCGCGCTTTTTCCAAAGTCACCATCGCGGCCAGCGGATCGAGCCGCCATGCCGGAATGGTAGGCGAGTTCATGCTGGAACGCATGACCGGCCTGGTGGTGGAGGTGGATTTTGCCAGCCAGTATTGCTATCGCGATCCGGTAGTTGCCGAGCATGAGCTTACGATTTTTCTTTCGCAGTCCGGCACGACCATTGACACGCTCACGGCGCTGCAGGCGGCGCGGGACAAAGGCGCCAGGACGCTGGCTATCTGTAATGTTCCGGAAACGCCGCTAACGCAAAATGCAGACAGCACTCTTCTGACCCATGCGGGCGAAGAGATTGCCATTGCCGCCACCAAAAGCTTCACCACGCAGCTTACTGCTTTATTCCTGCTCTCCGCTTATATTGCGCGGACACGCGGCGTTGTGGACGCCTCTGTTGAACTGGCCATCGAACAATTAAAGAACCTCTCCGCCTATATCAAAAAAGCCTTGTCCACGGATGATCGCTGCCAGGTTTTTGCCCGGCAGCTCTATAAATATAAAGACTTCATCTATGTGGGGCGGGACATCGACTACCCGATTGCGCTGGAAGGCGCGTTGAAGTTGAAGGAGGTTTCCTACATCCATGCTGAAGGATATCCCACGGGTGAATTGAAGCATGGCCCAACCGCACTGGTGAATGAGGACCTGCCGGTAGTGGTGCTGGCCACACGCGACAAAAGCGATGAAGGTTCCATGGTGCGCTATGAGCGGACAGTTTCCAATATCCGGGAGTTCGTGCAGCGTGAGATTCCGGTTGTGGCAATTACCACGGAAGGCGATACCACCATCAGTCAATTCACCTCCGGGGTCATTCCTGTGCCTGAGCTTCCCATGCTGCTGCAGCCGATCGTGGAAGTGATACCGCTCCAATTCCTTGCTTATCATATTGCGGTGCTCTGTGGCCGCAATGTTGACCGTCCCCGGCACCTTTCAAAGTCCGTGATGATTGAATAATCGGGCAGGCGGCACTTTTGAGGGCACTCGCCCATCCGATGCTGGATCGTGACGCCGCTGGTCAACTACTTTAAATCCCTAAAGACAGTTCTTGATTACTTCAATAGTAACTATCTTAATTTCAGTAATTTATGCCATGATGGATTTGATATGCGCAAAGAAAGTAGCCGTGGCTTGTCCGTTTTACAAAAGCAGAACAGAAAAAAACACTAGCGGCAGAGGCACTTTTTGCCGATTATCTTATGGCGACGGGCGCACGATTTTCGGCGCAGCAGGGGAGGGTTGATTGTGGGCATCGAAAAACAACACATTGCAAGTGCCAATCGAGAGATAATTGCTGGTGCGTTGCAATTCCATGGGACAAGGTTCAGCCATTTGAAGAGCGACCGTTTTGATCCTGAATCGTTGTGGGACCGTGTGGACGGCGACATGGAGCTGCTGCGCGAGCTGATTGATGTTTTTGCCGATGAAGGCCCCAGGATGCTG
>DATBCN010000198.1:0-8026 GCA_036270475.1 Candidatus Angelobacter sp.
ACTAGCCATCATTTCATGTCTGCGCGCACCCCACTCAGAATCGCCATTGATAGCGGCGGCACCTTCACCGATTGTGTCTGGTTGCACGATTCCGCGTTGCGCATCCTCAAGCTGTTTTCCACTCCTGCCGATCCGGCGCAGGCGATTGCGGAAGCCGTGCACAAGATTTCCGGCGAGACCAATGATGTAACTGTGCTGCACGGTACTACCGTGGGGACCAACACGCTATTGCAGCGCAAAGGCGCGCGAGTGGCGTTTGTAACGACGGCAGGTTTTGAAGATTCAATCGAAATTGGCCGCCAGCACCGTCCCAAACTTTACGACTTTTTCTTTGAGAAAGACCCGGCGCTTGCGCCGCCAGAGTTGCGCTTTGGCGTCGATGAGCGGACATCCGCCGAAGGCGCGGTGCTGCGTGCGCCGGATGCGGCTGCTTTAGAATCGCTGGCGGAGCGTGTAGCAGCGCAGCAGCCGCGGGCGATCGCCCTATCATTGCTGTTTTCTTTTGCCAATCCAGCGAACGAGCGAGCTGTGGCGGAAGCGCTGGCCAAATTGAATCTGCCACTCTCCATCTCTCACCAGATCCTGCCTGAGTTCCGCGAATATGAACGGGCCAGCACCGTATTGGTGAATGCTTATCTTCAGCCGGTAATGCAGAGTTATTTGCAGAAGCTGCAGGAGCGCGCCGGCGCCGGTGGCAGATCAGCGGGGATTTTTGTGATGCAGTCCAGCGGTGGCATCACTGCGTTGGCAACAGCCGCGGAGCAGCCTGTGCGCACTGTACTCTCAGGTCCGGCTGGCGGCATTGTGGGCGCTGCGGCAGTTGCGCGGCGCAGCGGATTTGACCGCATCATCACTTTTGATATGGGTGGCACGTCAACTGACGTCGCCCTGGTTGACGGCCGCCCAACCACCACCAATGAAGCCGATGTTGCCGGACTGCCCGTTCGCGTGCCGGTGCTGGATATTCATACCGTGGGCGCGGGCGGAGGTTCCATCGCGCGCTTTGATGCTGGCGGCGCTTTGCGCGTGGGACCGGAATCAGCCGGCGCCGATCCTGGCCCCATCTGCTATGGCAAGGGCGAATGGCCAACCGTTACGGACGCGAACCTGCTCCTGGGACGCCTGCCTGCCGACCAGTTTCTGGGCGGTGATTTTCAACTTGATCTGCCGCGCACGCAAAAGCTGGTTACGCAGTGGCTCAGGAAGAACAACAGCACGCTTGCCCTGGAGGATTTTGCCGCCGGCATGGTCCGCGTGGTCAACGCCAATATGGAAAAGGCGATTCGCGTGGTCTCAATAGAGCGTGGTTATGATCCGCGGCAGTTTTCTCTGGTTGCTTTTGGCGGCGCGGGCGCGATGCACGCTTGTGACCTGGCGCAGGCTTTGCGCATTCCCCGCGTGATTGTTCCGGCGTATCCTGGTGCGCTTTCCGCTCTTGGCATTCTTATCAGTGATGTGGTTAAAGACCACTCCCGCACCGTGCTGCTGCGCGTCGCGCCGGGCAAGAACAAAGCCTTAAAGTCTGGCGCGCGGGGGTTGCGGGCCCAGCTTGACCCCGTCTTTGCCGAACTAAAACACGCCATCGCCACGGAACTGAAGAAAGAAGACTGGCAGGGAAGAGCGATGTTTGAGCAAAGCTGTGACGTCCGCTATCGCGGCCAGGGTTACGAACTGAACCTTCCTTACAGTGCCAATGTTCTTCAGCGCTTTCACGCCGAACATAAACGCCGCTATGGCTATAGCAGCCCGGAGCGTGATGTGGAGATCGTTACCGTCCGCACGCGTGGCCGAGTGCCTTCGCCGGAAAAACTCTCACGCCTCAAGATACAGGAAGAGCAAGGCGGGTTAAAAGTGGCGGAAGGAAAAGTCCATTTTGGCGGCAGCCCCCACTGGACTCAGATCGTCCCCAGGAGTTCAATCAAAGCCGGGAAGCGTTTGCGCGGGCCGGCGATTATTACCGAATACAGCGCAACCACGGTTGTTCCGCCGGAGCTTTTCTACAGCAAAGACCGGGCCGGAAACCTGGTGATAGAAGTTTGATCGCAGGCGCTCATTTGCTTTTCAGTCACACCAGCTCACTGCCTGTACGGTTGATTTCCTGATCTCGATGACCGCCGCGTGTTTGCCTGCGGCATCGGGCCGTACCAGCATGATTTCTTTGTCGGCAAAGTAGGTTTTAAGCCGCACCGTGCGCGCGACCGCGTCCGTTGATTTGAGTGCGCCTTCCGGAAGGACCTCTTTTTGCATGGCGTCAGAAATCTGGTTTCTGGTGATGTCAACGTAAGCGCAACGCGGCCGTACTCCGCCAAACTCCTGCGGAATATTGGGATAAATACTGAAGATGTAAATAAGCAGGAATGCCGTGGCATAGAGCACGGTCACAAAATACATCATGATTTTTGCGAAAAATGTTGCGCCCAGAAAAAGAAAGCCGGGAATCATGAGCAGGTAGGCCAGCACCAGGAGCAGATTTTCCTTCGCAATCTGCCACCGCGCGGCTTCTGCTGACATGCCGGCTGAGATGCTGTATTTATTGGCCACGGAAAGAACGTAATAGCCGCCGAACAGCAATAGCATCCCCACTACCAGCCGCGCCTGCACCTGCCAGCCTTTGGCGCGGGCCACCCGGCTGGAGATCCAGTCAGTGCATCGCCGTGGAATCCCGCGTCCCAGCCAGGCGATCCAAAGGATCAATACCGGAACAACGCCGGCGACCAGATATTGCGGCTCCAGGGCGGGCAGAAGCCCAAGGTCCTCCTGGTAGGCATGGATCGACCAGACAAAGTAGCCCACGCCGTAAATCACTGAGGCCAAAACCAGGAATGGGTCGCGCAGATCGCCGAGCTTTTGCAACCATGTCTTTTGTCCGGCTGCTTGTTCCTCTGGTAGTTCGGCCATGATGGCTCAGGCTCCTTTGCGGGGCTTATGTTCAACAGTTGGTGGGTATCTGTTGGTGGGTATCTGAATGTCCGGCAGAGTCTACCACCGCGGCAGACTGACGGCAGACAAAAAATACACAACTTTTCCGCGACCTATGGGTTAATGTCCACGGGCATGGAATGCCCGTAACTCTCCTTTGGTTGAGGTTGTTCGACAATGGGTGTCCGTGAGGGGACGCCCATTTTTCCCGCGTGGGAGGAGTGTTTGCCGCAAAAAAGGCGCCCTTTTGAGCAGGCGCCCTGTTTGATTAAATTAAGAAGTTACCAGTTTACGCGGCGGTATTTTTCTTTAGGCAACATCCTCGCGTTCAATAATCTTGCGCTTTTCTTCTTCTTCCCGCTGGATGCGTTCTTTGTTGGCTTCTTCCGCTTTCTCGTTCACGTCACGGGCTTCATCTTTCAACTTGCCGACGGCGTTACGTGCTTTGCCTTCAGCCTGCTTGGCCAGACCTTCCGCCTGGGTCTTTGGGTTTCCCGTCCACTCGCCCACCTGGCGCTCAACCCGTCCAGCTATGTCTTCTGCTTTTCCCTTGATGCGTTCCTTGTCCATAAATAAATCCTTCTCTTTGAATGTGTAGTGTTATTGCACGGACTCTTTTTTTGAAGCGGACGGGAAGCGCAAAACATCTTTCCAGCCGCATTTGCGGCGCATGGAAATGAAAACAAATGCTTCACGTCCGGTCAGGGGCTTGCCGAGCTAAACCGCTCGAACTAAACTGCGGCGCGTCTGCCTGTAATCAACTGGAATACCAGTGCGATTACAGCCAACACAAGCAGCAGATGAATAAAACCGCCCATGGTGTAGCTACTGACAACTCCCAGCAGCCAGAGAACGAGCAAAACCACAAATAGTGTCCAAAGCATGTTCACCCTCGCATTAACAATCTCGACAATAGCTTGGAAGCCAATAGTGCTAAGGCGGTTGTAAGGAATCGAGAGATGCTGAATGCCGGGCGGGCTGAAATTAGGATTACTCAAGCATTCATATCTTGCTTGAAAGAAGTGACTTGAAAGAGTGATCTCTGGTCCATTTGGGTTACCGCTCTTTGAAACGCAATCCCTTGCGGTATAACCCATCGCTTCCCACGTCGAACACTCGGTTGTAACGCGCGCGAAAGTTTTCCAGGGCCGCACTGGCGGCAAGTTCAATCAGTTGTTCCTCGGAAAAATGCCGGCGCAATTCAGCATAAAGTTCATCGCTCACGTTTGCAGGCGTGTCTGCCATCGCGTCAGCCATCTGCAGCAAAGCGGCCTCAGGGGGCGCAAACCCTTCAATGCGGCCGTGCCGAATCGCCGTTATTTCGTCATCGCTTAAGCCATACATTCTGCCCCCGGCAGAGTTGGCGTCGATTCAAAACGGGCTTCCGTGGTGTTTTCAGCTAGGCCGTCACTTTTCCGCGAAACATCCTGTAAACAAAAACGAAGTATCCTGTCGCCAGCAGCATGCCAAGGCTCCACCAGATCAACCCGACGGAGAGCGAGTACGAACCCGCCGCGGCGTTGTAAATTGTGATATTGAGAGCCGGATCAGTGGTTGAAATAAGCAGGTTGGGATAAACGGCGGCGGCAGCGCCCACCAGCATAAAGATCAGATACGCACATGAAGATAAAAACGAACCTTTGTCCTGTCCGCGGCGGCCATGCAGGAACATGGTGGCCAGGCTTAGAACAACCGCAACAGGAATCGCAAACAAGACCGGAAAGCTGCGGTAGTTTGTGAGCACCTCAGGCCGTATGGCGAGCGTGGCCCATAAACTCAGAAGCGTTAATAACGCCAGCACCGGCCAGAGCACTGCTGCAACCTTGCGGGCCCGCAGGTTGAGGTCTCCGGATGTTTTTACCGCTACGTAATGCGCGCCATGCATGGTCAGCGCCACCAATGCCAGCACACCCGTTATGACGGTGTACCAATCCAGAATTCCCGGTTCCGCGCCCGGACGCCAGTTGGTCCACAACGGTAGAAAGAAATATCCTTCTTTATTCAGAGGCACGCCACGCACAACATTGCCCAGAGCAGCGCCGTAAAAAACTGTCAGCAGTATGCTGGAGATGGCAAAGCAGCCATCAAAAAACCCGCGCCACACCGTTCCATCCAGATGCATGCGCAACTCAACGCCGAGGCCGCGCAGGATCAGTAGCCACAGAACGATCATCAGCGGAAGATAGAAGCCGCTGAACCCGGAAGCATATAGCAGCGGGAAGGCAAAGAACAACGTGCCGCCGCCGGCCAGCAGCCATACTTCGTTTCCATCCCATACCGGGCCTATCGTGCGGATCACGGTCCGGCGTTCCTGGTCAGTCTTGGCAATCATCAGGTGCAGCACGCCGGCGCCCAGATCAAATCCATCCAGCACCACATAGGCGGTAATCATTATCGCGACAAGCCAAAACCAGATAAAGAGCATGTTTTTCCAGCCTTCTCCTAAGCCAAGCTAATGGGATCGCCCGCGTGTGCCGCGCTCTCAGCGCTGCCCCCAGGACCATGTGCGATCTCGCGGTGCACCAGCATCAGAAACAAAATGGCCAGCACGGTGTAGAGTCCCATAAAGCCAAGCAGCGTAAATAATCCGTTGCCGGCGTGAACATATTTTGAATAGCCCTCAGTGGTCCGCATGAGTCCGTATACCAGCCAGGGCTGGCGGCCGATCTCCGCCGTCATCCATCCCGCGGTATTGGCGATATACGGCAAGGGCAGGCAGAGCATAATGATCCAGAGCATCCAGCGCGATTCATAAAGCTTTTTGCGCCAGAGCAGAAAAGCCGCTGCCGCCATTACCGCGATAAAGATTGTCCCCAGCCCAGCCATGATGTGGTAACTGTAGTAAAGCAGAGGAATGTTCGTGGGCCACTGGTCCCTGGGGAATTCGTTCAAGCCTTTTACTTCCGCCGTGGTGGTGCCATAGATCAAAAAGCTCAGGACCTTATTCACCACCAGAGGATTGTCGATTCGTTGATGTTCTTCATCGGGCTGGCCCAGAATGACCATGGGCGCGCCATTTTCTGTCTTGAACATGCCTTCCATGGCGGCGGTGGTAACCGGCTGTGTGCGCGCCATATATTTGCCGTGAAGATCGCCGGTAGGGAAGATCTGCAGCGCGCAGAAAATCACGCCTGCGATCACGCCCACGCGCACAAAAACGCGCGCATGTTCAAGAAACTTTCCTTCCAGCAGGTAATAGGCGCCCACGGCAGCCATCACAAACGCGGCGGTAATCACAGCGCCGCTCATGTTATGCGCGTATTGCACCAGCGCCCACGGGTTCATCAGCAATCCCCAGAAGCTGATGACCTGAAAACTGCCGTCCGTGGCGCGGGTAAAGGCCACGGGGTGTTGCATCCATGCGTCCGTGACAATAATGAAGTAGCCAGAGAGCCATGAGCCAAAAAACACCAGGAAGGCCGCCCACCAATGTCCTTTGGGGCTGAGCCGCTTTTCTCCATAGAGGAAAAGGCCCAGGAATGCCGACTCCAGAAAGAATGAGAACACGCCTTCCATTACCAGCGGCTGGCCAATCACGCCGCCGGTCACACGGGAAAAATGTGACCAATTGGTGCCGAACTGGAATTCCATGGGAATACCAGTGACCACGCCCATAATGAAATTGATGCCAAAAATTTTTGCCCAGAAGCGTGCGGCCTGGTTGTAGATGTCTTTTTGCGTTCGCAGGGCCAGGGTTTTCAGCACCACGATCAGCAGCGCCAGTCCCATGGTGAGTTGCGGAAAGAGATAATGAAAAGTGGCGGTAAAAGCAAAGTGGAGCCGGTGAATCAGTAACGCACTATCCATCCTTCGCCCCCAAACAATCGTATTCCTAAACTTTCTGGAGTGGCAACTCTGGATTTTAGAACGTTGTTTTATTTCAAGTCGCAAATAATTACAAAACTACTGCCGGATTCTGGTCATTTATGTTCAGGCGATACAAATTACCTGGCAACGCCGATTAGCATCACAATGCCCAAAGCAAGAATCAGCAGCGAAACCAGCCTGCGGAAATAAATTTCTGGGATGCGCGCCAGCATACGTCCGCCGGCGAGAGTGCCAATGGCGCCGCCAGCGACCATTACGGCGATCCAGACAGCCAATCGATGGACCGTATCTGGACTGGTAAAGAAGTAGACTGGCATGCGCGCGCCGTCCACCACCAGCGCGATTGCAGTCGCCGTGGCAACAAAAGTTTTGGCTTCAAGGTTAAAGCCAAGCAGCGCTGCTGAACGGATTCCGCCCTGGTTGCCCACAAGTCCGCCCAGCACTCCTGAAACCGCGCCGCCGAGCCACGCGGCTTTTCGTCCAAAGCGCATCTTCTGGGAAATCCCCGTCAGTCCAGTAAGACCGGCAAAGACCAGCAGCGCGCCCAGGATGTAAGCCAGAATCGGGCTGCTGAAACGCGAGCCAAGAAGCGCACCCAGCAGTCCGCCGGCGGCACTGGCGACGCCAAAGTTTTTGAGCACCTCGCGATCAATCTTGTGCCGCAGACTCCAGAAGCGCATGGCTGTCGCAACGAGATGCGGAATGGAAACCGCGACCACGGCTTCTTTTGTGCCAACGCTCAACGCCAGCAGCGGCGTGAGTATGCTGCCGATGCCGAACCCGGCCAGCGAAGCAATTGCGCCGGCCAGAATCGAGGCAAAAAAGAGCAGGATGGTCATTTCGCTGGCGGAACAGACGGCGTGAACTGGGAAATATCATAGATGCCAAATTGCTTTTCCAGTTCGGTTACCTGGTCCACGGCCATGTCAAAGCCGTCGCCGGCAAAGGTCTTGCGCTCAATGCGCTCGAACTCTTCGCCCATTGCGTCATACTCGTGTTTGCTGACCAGACTGTGCAGTGCCGGGAACAGGACCGTGTCCTCCCGCGCTTCATGCGGGCGATACATGCGATTGAACGCCCTCAGTGATGAGTCAAGCGTCTGCGCATCACCGCTTTTTACTGCGACCACGATTCTTTCCGTGACGCGCCGCCCCATAGCATGCTGCGCGCGCAGGTTAACCGTCAACTCCACAAGTTTGCCCGCCTGTTCAAAACGGGGAAAGATGTGTTCTTCTTCCAGCTTTTCATGATAGTCCTCAATAAAGCTCTTGATGATTCC
>DATBCN010000199.1:0-2397 GCA_036270475.1 Candidatus Angelobacter sp.
CGCTCTTTGCCACTTCTCCTGACCGTGAGCTTGACTGGCAGGAAGCCGGCGTTGAGGGCGTGCATCGCTTCCTGGGCCGGGCGTATCGATTTGTGATGAGAAACGCAGGCGTGGCGCGTAACTCACAGGGCAAGCCAGCGGCGCGCGCGGCTGCCACTGAGCTTTCACCCAAAGCGCGGCAAATCGAGCGCAAGCTTCACCAAACCATCAAGCGCGTAACGGACGACTTCCAGGGCCGCTGGCACTTTAATACCTCGGTCGCTGCCATCATGGAATTCGTGAACCAACTTTATGGCGCGGAAGATGAAATCAGTGCGGGTAAATTCCCTCCGGCGTTGTTGGCGGACGTTCAGCGCAAGCTCGCCTTGTTGCTGGCGCCGTTTGCTCCGTACCTTGCCGCGGAGTTGTGGGAAACACTGGGTGAAACGGAAAATCTCCTGCGTTATCCGTGGCCGGCTTTTGATCCGGCGCTCGCCAGGGAAGACGAAGTCACCTACGCGGTCCAGATCAACGGAAAGCTCCGCAGCCACGTGGTTACGCCCGCGGACAGCCCGGAAGACTTGGTGCGTGAGCGTGTGCTGGCCGATGAAAAAGTCCGGGCCGCGGTTGATGGCAAGCAGATCGCCAGGGTAATTGTGGTGGCGGGTAAACTCGTGAATGTGGTGGTCCGCTGATTTTGACGGATGCAATGACTAAGCCGCCCAATCCCATCACGCAGGGGCTCCGCTCCGTGGCGCGCGATCCCGTCATTTATCTGGTGGAAATACTATGGCGGTGGTGCTTTATTGCGGCTGCTTCCTTCCTGGTATTCAGCGTAGCGGCGTTTCTGCTTAACTCCATCAGGATGACCGAGCCTCTTTTAGCTGCGTTGCGCAGCCATGATCCGCAAAAGCTTGGCGGCGTCTTGATTTTGGTTCCGATATTCCTGGGTAACAAGCTGATTGTTGCCTTGACTGCAGTGCCGCTTGGCATTGCTGCCGTCTGGACGATTTTCTCTACCTTAGGGCGCGGAATTACGGTAAAGCGCCTCCGGTCCGGCATGACTTGTCTTAGTTTTGGAAGCGTGCTCGCAATCCAGGCCATGCGGGCGTTTTTGACCTGGCTGTGTGTTGTGCTGTTGGTGGCGGCAGGTTTTATGGCCACCAGGATCGCTACCCGTGGGCCCAAGCCAGACCTGGCGCTGTTTTACCTGATCGCCATGCCTTCGGTTCTGCTGGTGGGCATTTTTTGGGTCGTCGGGAACTGGTACCTTTCCCTGGCAGTGATATTTGGCAGAGAAGCCCAGAATTTCCGCGCATCTCTGCGTGACGCGCGGCAAACCGTGCGCCGCCAACTCTCTGACTTCGCCGGGACGGGCTTTGTGTTTCTGTTGCTGCGTGTTGTTGTGCTGCTCGTTGCGCTGGCGATTTGTGGACTTGCTTCTTCCATGGCCGGCACATCACCCCAGGCTTATTTTGCCCTGACCATGGTGGTGGCGCTGGTTTATCTGGCAATATCGTATTTTCTTTACATGGCCCGGATGGCCGCATACCTGGCTCTGGCTGCCGCGCATGTGGAGCCGGGCGGGCCAAAACTGGTGACGCCTCTTTCCAGTTTGCCTGCAGGGAATTCTCCTGCACTCTGATTTACCTTTACACCCTGCCGGGAATCAGAGAAAATTGTCCGTGGAAGACCAATCCATCGTCATACTCGACTTCGGTTCACAATACACACAACTGATTGCGCGACGTATCCGCGAACTGAAAGTATTTTCCGTAGTTCTGCCCTGTACCGCACCCCTTGAAGAGGTCAAAAGCTATCGGCCTGCGGGCATCATTCTGAGTGGAGGACCTTCTTCCGTCTACGATCAGGATGCTCCGCCCGCCGATGAACGCGTGCTCTCTCTTGGGCTGCCCGTGCTCGGCATCTGTTACGGTCTCCACTTCATCGCGCACAAACTGGGCGGCAAGGTGCGTCCCGGACCCAAGCGGGAATACGGCCATGCGGAAATCACGGTCAGCGGCAAATCGCGCCTCTTTGACGGCTTGCCGCCGTCACTGAACGTCTGGATGTCGCACGGCGATGAAGCGCTGGAATTGCCTTCCGGTTTCAGTGTTGTAGCGCAAAGCAGCAACGCTCTGGCGGCAATGGAGAACGAACAGCAGCGAATCTGGGCCGTGCAATTCCACCCGGAGGTCAACCATACAAAACGCGGCATTGATCTGCTGCGCAACTTCGTGGTGAATATCTGCGGCGCGCGCGGTGATTGGACGCCCCAGCACTTTATCGATGAGACCATCCGCCAGGTGCGCCAGACCGTCGGCGAGCAGGGAAGAGTCATCTGCGCGCTTTCCGGAGGCGTGGATTCGGCTGTGGCGGCGACTCTGGTGGATAAAGCCATTGGCCGCCGCCTGATCT